>DAOVAK010000061.1 GCA_030671095.1 Deltaproteobacteria bacterium
GCATTCTGGCAGGTATCTGCAAAGGGTTTTAATTCCATCTCTAATCCCCACGGAGTGCTTACTCCTTGACACACCGGTCGCAGTCCTTTATAATTTATTGATAAGAATGGAGAAATCAATCGCCGGGCTTTATACCACGAACTCCTCATCATCTGAAATCTGGCCTTTAAAGACTCTCCACTTTCTTGTCTGATCCAATTCGAAAACAAAGTGTACAACTTCTCTCTGACTATTCACTTCTCCCTTCACGACAGCCCCGCTAGGCCCGGACGCTTGTAACAACTTATCCCTGGAGAACAGACCTTGAAACTCTGTCCAAACTGTGATCAGCCGGTTGCCGAAGAGATCACCATCTGTCCTTCGTGCGGAAATCAGGTGGGCGAGGGGAGAAAATATATTGACGACTACCGGATCGTGGACGTGCTGCATGAGGGCCACGCCAGCCTCCTCTGCCGCGCCATCCGGCAGCGCACAGGCGAGATGGTCATGATCCGCCTTTTCACGCCAGAGTCCGGGGTGGATGAGGCGGCCGCGACGCGACTCAGCCGAGAGTTGGAAGAATTCAAGAAACTGCCAGATGAGGGTTTTGTCAGGCATTATGCCATCAGACAGGCACCCGATGGGTTGTGGTACCGGATCAGCGAATGGTTAGACACGGAAAGTTGGGGTTCGCTGCTCGCTTCCGAACGCCTTAGCGACCGCAGGGTGCTCCTTGACCTGTTCTATCAAATGGCCTCTGCCCTTTCCCTTCTCCACCAGGAGGGCTACTTCATCCCCCATCTCATTCTTAGCGATATTATTCCCATCAATGGCGATGGCAAAAGGCTTCAGGTCAAGATCGACTACAAGCTTTTCCGATTCTTTGACCCCAAACTGGACCGACCCGGCCCCATGCTAAAGAGACTCCTGCGTTGCCATCCGGATATCATCAACCAGCGGCCGCTCGATTTCAGGAGCGATATCTGGTCCCTGGGGAAGGTCTTTGTTGAACTCCTCACAGCTGATCTGGAAAGCACCGACTTCATTTCCAAAATTGAAGAACTGAACTTGCCACGTGAGGCTGAGGTCTTGCTCAAGGTCATGCTGGCTGACGATCCGGACATGCGTCCCCGCTCTATGGCTGAGGTGGCGGATTCTTTGGCCCGTATCAGGAAAAGAGAGATGGCAAACGGGGAAGTGCAAATCCCTGAAGTGGCCATGGCTCCCAAAGAAGAACAACCGGAAATACCTGTGACTGCGGCCCGACCAACCAAGGGGCTCGCAAAAAGGATCGGCCTGTTTGCGGGCATTCTTGTCCTCCTTGTCGTTGCCGGTTACTTGGCTTGGCTTCAACGGGGCGAGAGGAAGGAGGATGCGGCCTCCGCCCTGGAGGGTTTCGCCAATCAGTATGCACCATCGATAGCCTTTTTACTCGTTGAGTACTGGCTAGAGGTGGATGGAGAGAAGTCTTATCACAATGTGGCCGAAGGAACAGCCTTTCTTGTGGACGCAGATGGTTATATGCTGACTAGCCGGCATGTGGTCTGCCCCTGGATGGAGGACATGGGTCTTTACGCCACCGTGCAACAACACCAATTCAACAACATATCCCCCCGCTTCGGATACCGTTTGTTTTTGTGGTTTGAAGGGGCCAAGGCCTTTAACCGTGTGGCAGCTGTGATGGAATCCCCCGACCTCTCCGATGTCTATTTCGTCGAGGACGCCCTGAGCTCAGAATCAAAACCAGGCATTTCCATCGCCGGTATACCCAAAACGCCCACTCAAACGCGTCAGATAGTTGCATCCCCCATACAGGACGATTTCGCCGTATTAAAAATAGACAAGGTCCCTGCCGGGCTAAAGCCCTTGCCCCTGGATATGGCGATGGATTCACAAAGCGTCCCAAAACTCTCGCGGTTCATAACACTCGGCTTCCCTTTAGGCAGCCGAACCCAGGAGGTCACGGTCAATGTGAGTGTGACCACTGGCCATGTGCGGCGTGCATTTGAAAATATGCTCCAGGTTGATTCCTCCATTCACAAAGGGAATAGCGGCGGACCTATCATTGATACACGGGGCAAGGTCATCGGAATCGTCTCGGGTGTGGCGCTAGACTGGGCCCAGGGGCTGGTGCCTATGGTCATGCCCAGATGGGACATGGGAATGGTCTTGCCCATTACTAAGGTGGTGGACTTCCTTAAGGAAATAAGGGCGGGCCAGATCAAGTGGAATGGTGTGTTGGATTTCTCTGTAGAGGACACGGTCAAGAAAATATCTGAGGCCGCCATGCAGGGTCGCTGGGCTGAAGCGCAAAGCCTTGCCGATAAGGAACTGGAGAGGAGCATGCAACCTTCTTTGGTCATGGCCGCTGGCGTTATGCATTTCTGCATGGGAGACCTTCAGGGCTCGAGACGCCTTTTCTCCCAGTCTCTGTCCATGGATGCGGAAAACAACGACGCCAAGTTAATGCTCTCCATCATCGATTGGCTTGTCAATGGTAAAGCGGCAAGCACCCATCGCCAGAATTTACTCGCCTCTGACTGGCGCTCACCCGCCGAATTCCACGGTTACCTGGTCCGGGTTCTGGATGGAGTCATTAGCGAGGACTCGGCCCTCAAGGCCTGGTACACCGAAGCCGAAAAGAGTTGGCTCTATTATGTGGCTGGCCTCGTTCGGTCCAAGAACCAAGACTGGAGGGGTTCGGAAAGGCTGCTGCAAGAGGCCGTCCTTGCGGCCGATGTGGATGCCTGGGAATTCGTGTTGGCGCGCTCCAAATTGGAGGAGGTCCAGAAGCTGCGGCGGCAATCCCTCAAGACTGAGGAGGAATGGTCCGAATATAATGCGAACCTGGAGCTCTTTAATCAGGCCGTCCAAAAGGCCCAGGAACAGAAAAAAAGCCGCGAGGACGAACTGGGTCCCCTCAGGGCCAAGCTTGTAGGGGAGACGGCCACCATGAAGGAAAAGCTGCAGGTGCTGGAGAAAATCCAGGAACTGTATCCGAAAAACCGAAACATTGCCTTGGCGTTGGCTTTTTACAGCGCCGCGGACGAGGCGTGGCCTCAAGCCCTGGAATACATCCGTGCAGTGCTCGAGGAAAAGGGCAGGCAAAACTCTGATCGTATGAGCTTGGGGCTTTTGCAGGCTGGCATCTTGCACTACCAGGGGCATGAGGATGAGGCCCGAGCAAGTCTCGAGGCCTTTATGCGCCAGACAAGGGATCCCTGGTATCTGGCCATAAGCGAATATCTGCTGGGGAAACAAACCTTAGCCGCGTTGAAAAAGGGGGCGGGTAAAAGCCCTGAAAACCTTATCTCCGCATATACGCCCCTGGGTTTCTGGGCAGAAGGTTCTGGAGACAAGAAGAGAGCGATCAAACATTATAAACTGGCACTGGAGTCATACCTGGACAGCTGGATTGAATATGACTTCGCCATAGAGCGTCTGAAAAAGCTCAAGAAGCCTCCTCAGTAGTATCCTCTACATCTTTGCCTTCCTACTTTTTTCTATTTTTGCCAAAGCATGTAAGATTGCCCTGTCCTGAAGGGCCCAGAGCTTCACTCCATTAACGCGCATTCAAAAAAGCGGTGAAATGCCACAGGCAAAGAGCGAAAATCCACGCTTTGTGCCACAGAGTCAAGGTTCGCAGAACTGAGTGTATTCCAGAAAAGCACCGGCCCTTCTTCGTGTTCAGACTTTGCTCGTGCCAGTAGCGCCCCGAAGGTCTTGCCCGTATAGGTGGGATCCAGAAAGATCTCCTCACTCTCGCCCATAACCTGAATCGCTTCCCGACATGCAGGCGTAGGATGCCCGTAGCCAGGGCCATAATGTCCCCGCTCTACGGGAAAGTCCTCAAGGGTGAGTTCCACTCTGGGAACGGACCTGTCAAGACGTTGCATCAATTTCAAAGCCTTACGCGCCAGACGGAGCACGGCCTTTGGATTGGCAAAGGCGCCGGGAGCAACCTGTACCCCCACAACCCGGGTGGTGAGACCAGACAGCCGCAGCCCTAGTACAAGCCCGGCCACGGTGCCGCATGTGCCCAAGGCCACAAAGATCATTTGTGGGAGGGGCACTTCTTTGCGCTGTACCTGCGTGGCAAACTCCAGCCCGGCATCCACATAGCCGAGTGCACCCAGCGGACTCGAACCGCCCAGGGGAACAAGGTAGGCGCGGCGTTGGCGGATCTTTTCGAATAAATAGTATCGCAACGCGGCCTTCAGCGCGGAGCCCGCATACTTCATCTCAGCCCCGAACGCCTGATAGAGGAGGAGGTTGTTGCGAACATGGGCAGTCACGGGCTGATCAAACAGTCCCAGCGTCACACGAAGTCCCAGTTTTTTCCCGAAAATCGTTGTGGCCAGACCGTGATTGGTTCCCAACCCACCCCCAGTCCACACCCTTTTTCGATTCTGAGCTAGGGCCTCTCCCAGGAGGAACTCCAGTTTTCGAGCTTTATTCCCACCATACGCTGATGAGGTCTTGTCATCACGCTTGATCCAAACCTCTTTGCGCAGTCGAGAACTAACCCTTTCTAACCGGTGCACCGGTGTGGGTGCCTCCACCAGCGGGGTCCAGGGAAGCTGTTCTTGAAGTCCGGGGAAAGTCTCAAAAAGCCACGGCCTGTTGAGCCTGGGAGGAAGGACGTTCATCTCTGGCATCCTTTGTTTGGTGGTTAAAGAAGTGAAGCTCCCCGCGGCTTGTCCGTCCTCCGCAGTAGCCTGCTACGGAGGATGGATCGGAACGAAGTGGAGATCCCGTTTCACCGGGGCCCCGGGGCATTTGTGGCGAAGCCAAGCGGAAGCCGTTATCATTGACTGATAAGCATACTATTTAAAATCCTACGCGGGTCAAGAAAAATAGAAGCACTGGATTTTGAAATGAGACGATGGTCGTCTTTTTCTTTTTTTACGTTAATGACGTATTATCACTCATCAATGCAAAATTTCAGCTCACAAAAATAAAACTCCCGGCAGGACACATTTGGTCCTGCTGGGAGCCAAGTGAGAACACATCTTGCGAGGCTTCCCCCGCCAGCCTCTAAATTGTGACAAGCCGAACAGAGAAGACCACCAACCCCTGACCAGATCTGGGACAGAAACAGGTGTCAAGGGGTATTCTGTTTAGACTGGGGCTTATCCCTAAGTCTTAGAAATCGCAGCCTTTAACCGTCTTGCGCCCGTTCGCCTTTGCGCGCTCAGCGGCCTTTTTGATCGCCTTTTCGACCATTTCGTCCACGGCGTCGATTGCATCGCCGCTCAGTCTCATCCCGTTCGCCTTTAACACTTCGTACAGTTTAGACTTGTAAACGTAATTCTTAGCCATGCTTCCTTCCTCCTTCTGATAAGTCTAATTCGCTGGTCACAATTCCAACCAACTTGCTATTGAGTTTGGGGAGTATAGTAAAAAGAGTCCCGGGTGTCAAGAAGTCACTACGTATTAATCACAAGGCCCCAAGCCAGATGACAAATTGAATCCACGCGAGATGAAACGCCTGATCCACATATAAGGGCAAGGCTTTCCAGCTTTCCGGATGTGCACGTTTCCAAACACGCATCCACCACAACACAAATCCGCTACGGTCTTGAGCAAAATGCTGCATGCCAATGACTGCAATCTGCCACCACTGGAGATCACATACGAGAAATAGGATCAGATATACGAGCGTATGAACCAGACATGCGACTGAGCTTCGCTTCTTGTTGGTGGCCATCCACTCGTTTTGCAGTATGAAGTCACCAATCAGGTGCGCCAGAAAAGGATGCATCCTATACCGTCCTCAATTTAAGATCTCCTCTTCCCCGACATCAAGGATCCAGTATCCCCTACCTCAGCTCACTCCCCTGCCAGTATCTCCACAATCTTGGGGAAGATGTATTCGGCAACATCCGCACGTTGTCCCCCGTGGGTCAACACCAGGTATCTGCCCTTGCATATTTCCCCAGCAAATTCTTTTATCTCTTTGGCCAGCCATGGAAAGAATTCCTGCGTCAAACCAAGGTCGCCATAATCTAGCTGACAGGTGTCATGACCCAAGTTATGGAGTATCATGTCAGGCTCAAAGGCTCTGGCCCTGGGAATGAATTCTTCTTTTACCACTTCCATATAGTCTTCATCGGTAGTTGGATAAGCCGTGTTGATACAAATTTTACTACCGTCACCCTCTATTCGATCCCAGTGACAAAAGCAGACGTGGAGCACGTCATCGTCATGGAAGAAAACGTCCCTCGTCCCGTTACCGTGGTGCCGGTCCGTGTCTAAAATGGCAAACCTTTTTGGCCCAAGTTTTTCCCGGGCATTGAGGAATGCCGGCCCGGCGCAAGAGGCATAGGTACCCCCCCAAGCAGAGTCGCGTTCTGCGTGATGGCCGGCGGCAACGGTAAAGACCAGGGCATTTGTCATATCACCGGAGAGTATTCTCTCCGTCGCTTCAACACAGCCGCCCACAGAATAGAGGGCCCCTTCGCAGTACCACGCCTTTTTCAGGTTTTGGACAAATCTTGACGTGTGTATCTTCAGCAGCAAATCTTCGGAAACCATTTGCGGAGCAAACGATTTGACTTGTGGAAGTTTGAGGACATGCTTCATGGCATGGGGGAAATTTCTGAATTTGTCGCCGATGATGAGCCACTCCTTGCCACGAAACTTTTCATGGAAGAAAACGCCTGTAGTCATTTACATCCTAGCGCCCCAGAACTCTGTGAAGGTGTCAGAACAAAATGTCCATAATCCCACAAAGAGTATCAGGCTTCAAAGATGGACTTTAATTCAGATCACCAGAAGATGATGTGATAGAGTTTATCTGCAAGCTCTTTGTCGAGGGTCTTGAGGATCTTGTACTCCTCCCAGGCTAAGCTCATGCTTCTTATGGCTTCATAACTGACCCCCAGGTAAAAATGCGCCAATGCATTGGAAGGATCAATTTCAACAAGGTGCTTCAAAGATACAATTGCGTGTCCATACTTGTTCATATTGCCGTAACTCATCCCCATGCCCATAAGCGCCTCTTTTTGCGAAGCGTCCAGTCCAATAGCCTTTTCATAGGCCTTGATCGCCTTTTTGTCTTTTCCCCAACTACGATAACAATCACCCATAAGGACCCAGGCCCTCGTATTGGACGGATCTTCTTTGGTCACCTTTTCTAAATTTTTGACGGCCTTCTTATATTCCTGGGCATTAAATAGTTTCTCGGCAGCATCCAGATTTTCATTGGGCAAAGCCTGGCCTGGGGGTATAAAGATACTCAAGAGAAACAGGACTGATAGAACCTTTTTACGAAGGTAACATCTTTTCAAGGCACGCCTGACAATCTCCTGCTCAATTTTTTCTTCTATTTCATCGTTCATAATTTATCCTCCCATACACAGGAGATGAATCAATTATGTTCGTCAATCGTTCTTTTGCCTCCGCTGACCGTGAATTATATTTTCATCATGTCTGAAGAGTCAACACCACTCTGCAAAATGCCCTTTTAATCTGAAGAAGACTGGTAATCACAAATTTCGGGTTACGTTCACCAGTATAGGCCACTTGATCTTGTCTATTCGGAGGCCACGCCGGTCTCCGAAAGATGATATCTCGGAAAAAATTCCACCCAAACTCCACATTATAGAAACACTATTTAATTTCTGCGCCAAACTTACGATACAGACCTCGAAATTGATGGTAGCTCAATCCCAGAATCTGAGCCGCCTTCCTTTGATTGTATTTGGTCTTCTCAAGGGCCCTCTTCAAGAGACGGATCTTAAGATCGTTGACAGCCTCGTTAAATGGTTTGTCAGTAAGCGCCTCCATCGAGGGTCGCTGGCTGTCGCTTCCGGGCTCTTCGGGTGAAGGTGTGCGGGATTCACCATACGGAGATCGAAAGGGGTCAAACTCAATCTCTGTGATCAGCGATGAGTTGGATCGATACACGGCGCGCTCCACCAGGTTTTTCAGCTCACGCACGTTTCCAGGCCAGGAATAGTTTTCAAGTGCTGCGATGGCCTCGTCGCTGAACTGGGGTATCTCCTCTCCACCCAATTCAAAGGCCATTCTTCCGGCAAAGTGATTGGCCAATAAGAGAATGTCTCCTTTCCTTTCCCTGAGGGGAGGCAGGAACAACACATCAAAGGATAGCCGGTCCAGCAAGTCCTGCTTGAATCGACCGTCTGCTACCAGACGCATCAGATCGGCATTGGTGGCTGCGATGATGCGGACATCCACATCAATACTTTCCGAACTCCCGACACGTTCGATTGTTCCATATTCCACCACACGCAATATCTTTTCCTGCACTTCCATTGGGATGGTGCCTATCTCATCCAAGAAGAGCGTCCCTCCCTCCGCAGTCTCAAATCTCCCCCTCCGCCGCTGTTCAGCACCCGTAAATGCCCCTTTTTCATATCCGAACAGTTCTGACTCAATAAGGGTAGGATTGAGCGCTGAACAATTGAGCGGGACCAATGGACCCTGCCAACGCGTTGAAAGAAAATGGAGTCTGGATGCGGCAAGTTCTTTGCCAGTGCCCCGCTCGCCGACCAGGAGCACGGGCCTGTCTACCGCTGCCACCTTGGAGAGACGTTCCTGAAATTCCAGGAATGCCTCCGACTCTCCCAGGGCCTCCATCGTTCCCCTGTGGTATCGCGCGCGGGTATGCGCTTTCGAAGTGGGCCTTTGCGTCTTCATAGCAAAATTCACTATATATTAGTTAATCAAACCAATATATGGTGAATTATAGCACATCCCTGAGTGGGCTGTCAAGACCCTAAGTCCCTGAATTTGCCTGGTTTTTGAAGCGGGCCCCCTAATGGCACACTTCCTGCCTAATGATGGGTTGAAACCCAATCATGGAGGTCACATCATGGGAATTTTTACGCGATTTCGTGATATCGTCAGCGCCAATATGAATGCCATGCTAGACAAGGCGGAAGATCCTGAAAAGTTGATTAAACTTATGATCCGCGAGATGGAAGACACATTGATTGAAATCAAGGCATCCTGCGCCGGGGTTATGGCAAACAGGAAAAGGGTTCAGCGTCAATTGGATGAGGCCCGTTCCCGAGAGATGAATTGGCAAGAAAAGGCAGAGCTTGCTGTGAACAAAGGCCGAGATGACCTGGCAAGAGAAGCCCTTGTTGAAAAGCGCAGATACGGCGACAGGGCAGGTGCCCTGGACAGAGAGCTCATGGAGTTCGATGCCATGGTCGAGCAGTATCAGGACGATATCAGGCAGCTGGAAGAGAAACTTGGGAGCGCCCGGGAAAGACAGCGCGTTCTTGTACAGCGTCACATTCATGCAAACAAGAAGAAACGCGCTCAAGAAGAAATCCGACGCATGGACAGTTCTGATGCCATTTTCAAGTTTGAGGAACTTGAAAACCGCATCGAACGCATGGAAGCAGAAGCTGATATGGTCAATTTTGGAAGAAAGCCGAATTTGGAAGCGGAATTTGACAGCCTTCTTGTTGACGAGGAAATTGAGAAGGAATTGCAGGGCCTAAAATCTTCTCTGACAAAAAGGGACGAAAAGGCTTCGTCCGGCTAACACCATGTGCCTTGATCCCTATTTTGCGTATGAACGCATCAGTCAGCAAAGTCGCTGGCGTTAAATGAGGTCTCTTGCAGTTGCCATTTGAGTTAGGATGGTAGTAGAGTGGGTGGCGTGGGTTCTTTAGCTGGCACGATATGAATGGAGAGTCTGCAAAATATCTGAAGGAGTTCGTGGAGCGATGCAAGTAGTTATGGGTCTTGTGGTCATTTTCGGGGGATCAGTGCTGGCATTAGCGATTGTGGGAGGAACCATCCTACTGGCCATCAAAATCCTGAAAGGAGGTTTGTCCCGCACAG
>DAOVAK010000653.1 GCA_030671095.1 Deltaproteobacteria bacterium
CTGCTTCCACGGGTGTCTGAATTTCATAGATTTGAATGATCATGCGCCATTCTATCCATTTGCCAAAAGGTGCTCAGCCGAAGTCTAATTAAACGTCTCGGAAATTCTATAACTTGCTGAAATTAAGGGTAATTTTTGAGGCCTGACGTTTTGCCCCGCACATGCCTGCCCGCCACCTGCCCGCCATCGCGAGCCGCTCAGGCGAGGCGGGCGGGGCGAAGCGAACTAAGTTCGTTCGTCCTCGGATTTGTGCATCGAAGGACTTAGCAAAACTTTTTGCTTTATGTCTATACTTTCTCTATCAAGAAAAATGATGACCTAACATTTACCCAATCTTACATAATTTTTTTGCAAAGGGCATACTTATATGGTAAATAACGTGAAAAATCTCTGGCCTGTTTCGGGAGTTTCTGGGCCGGTGCAGTGGAAACAGATAATATGGGTAAGAGAAACAAGTGGGAAGATCACTACACGCGCCGGGCCAGGGATGAGAAATGGGTAGCCAGATCCGTTTACAAACTTGAGGAAATCGACAGAAGATTCAAGTTAATTGGGCGCGGCCACCGACTTCTTGATCTGGGTTGCTACCCGGGTTCATGGTCTCAATACAGTTTAGAAAAGGTTGGACCCAGGGGGGAAGTGGTAGGCGTGGATCTTAGGGAGCCTGAACGCTTTTCAGCCCCTAATTTTAGATTCATAAAGGCAGACGTGATCACACTAGACATTGAGTGGCTCGCCAAGGAGATCGGCTTTAGGGATACTGTCATCAGTGACTTGGCTCCACAAACGACTGGTATCAAAGTGGCCGATACGAGCCGTTCCATGGGGCTGGCCAAAAAGGCCCTGGAAATATCTTTGGCCCTTCTGAAAGAAAAAGGACATTTCCTGTCCAAAGTATTTGAGGGAGAAGACCTGAAGGCCTTCAGAAATGAGGTGAAAAAACGCTTTGATCAGATGCGTCTTATTCGGCCTTCAGCAGTACGTAAAGGAAGCAAAGAGATTTATTTATTAGGCCTTGGCTTGGTTAAGTAGTCGATTGGTTGAGTGGTTAATCGGTTGAGTCTTCCACCAGATTAAGCCCATAAGGGAATTTAAAGGAACCTGAATTGCACCGTCCATGAAGATGAAACGAGAAGTAGATTTCAACTTTAGGCACTTTAGGTCACTTTAGGCATATTAGTTCACTTGATTCGGGAGGAGAACCCATGTCCGGTCATTCAAAATGGGCTTCAATCAGGCACAAGAAGGGCGCTGTTGACGCCAAAAGGGGTAAAATCTTTTCAAGGCTCATTAAAGAAATTACGGTAGCGGCTCGTTTAGGGGGAGGAGACCCAGAGGGCAATCCTCGTCTCAGAGTAGCCATTCAAGCGGCCAAAGCGCAGAATATGCCCAAAGATAACATAGCGAGAGCGATCAAAAAGGGCACAGGAGAGCTGGCGGGAACCTCTTATGAAGAATATAACTACGAGGCATATGGGCCGGGAGGGGTGGCCTTGATGATGAATTGCCTCACAGACAACAGAAACAGGACAATAGCTGATATCAAGCATATCTTTGAACGCCATGGTGGAAATCTTGGAGAACCAGGTTGTGTATCCTGGATATTTGAGAAAAAGGGACTGGTTGTTTTTGAAAAGAACAGTGTGGACGAAGAGAAACTCCTGGATTTAGCACTGGAGGCAGGGGCAGAAGATATCAAAGAGAGTGAGACACAGTTTGAGGTCTCAACAGATCCGGCAGACTTTGAGTCCATTAAGAAGGTTTTTGATGATGAGGGCCTGGGTTACAGTCTCGCAGAGATAAGCATGATTCCTCAAAACACGGTTAAGGTTGAAGGCAGGGACGCAGAACGGGTATTAAGCCTGTTGGAGGCCCTAGAGGAAAATGACGATATCAGCCACGTCTACGCTAATTTCGATATCCCAGATGAAGTCATGGAGGCTTTATCCTGATGCTTGTGCTGGGGGTCGATCCCGGCTCTCTAGTGACGGGATACGGCTTGGTAGAGAAAAAAAACAATCAACTCACTTGCATCCACTCAGGCACTATTAGCTCATCCAGCACCACGCCTTTTTATGTGAGAATCTACAAAATCTTCCAGTCCATGGTGGAGATTATGAACCACTATCGTCCCACAGAGATGGCCATAGAGGATGTATTTGTTGCGAAGAACGTGAAAAGTTCCCTGAAACTTGGTCATGCAAGGGGGGCTGTTCTGATTGCAGCCGTTCAATGTGGCATCAAAATCTTTGAATATACACCCCTGGAGATAAAGAAATCAGTCGTGGGTTACGGCAGGGCCAGCAAGGAGCAGGTTTGTGCTATGGCACAGGTTATCCTCAAGCTGAAAAGTAAGCCGGTTTTTGACACTTCCGATGCCCTGGCCACAGCCATCTGCCACCTCAACTGGACGAGATTTGACAATAAGAAGTGACTAAAGTGACTAAAGT
>DAOVAK010000683.1 GCA_030671095.1 Deltaproteobacteria bacterium
CGCGGCACTCCATTGGGAATGATAGTCGATCATGTGGTGCCGTATGAGATTTGTCACTTTGCCGATCATAAGGCGAGTGAACCTGAGTCTGTCAAGGATTTCCGCTGCCAGATCGGCGCTTGCAGCTTCATGGCCAAAAAAACGCCATTTCCCGTCAATTTTTTCTCTTACACGAGGTTTGGCTATATCGTGAAAGAGTGCTGTTAGTCTTAAAAGCTGTACTGGTTCCGCCCGATCAATGGTTTCCATGATATGCTTATAGACAGTGTGCCGGTGTCGGGCATTTTGTCTTTTTCGATACCCTTCAAGGAGTTCCGGAAGAAATTGTTTGAGAATTCCGGTTCTGCGCATCAGGTTGAAACCCATGGATGGTTTGGGACTCATCAAAACCTTTATTAGCTCTTCCCTGATCCGCTCCGGCGCCACTTTATCTAATAAGGGAGCCAAACAGGTAAGGGTTTCCAGCGTCTTTGCCTCTATTAGAAACCCTAACTCAGTTGCAAGCCGCACTGCCCGCAAAAGACGAAGAGGGTCCTCCTGAAACCGTATTTGCGGGTCCCCGACTGCCCTGATCAGCTTCTCCCGGATATCCATCCGACCCCCAAACGGATCAAGGATCTCGGTTCCCTCCGGATCAAGGGCCATGGCATTAATTGTAAAATCACGGTGAGCCAAATCATCCTCAATACAGCCGTCCTGGCCCCTGAAAGTAGTCACCTCGAAATGCCGCCCTGAACGCACGAGAGTCACAGTGTCATGTTTGAGGGCGAAGAATCTTATGTCATGAAATATTGTCTTTATTTCTTTGGGTTGTGCAGAGGTTGCAATGTCCCAGTCGACTATGGGGAGTTGGAGGAAGGTGTTTCTTACCGCACCACCCACAATAAAGGCCTGATGACCGGCATCTTTAAGCCTTTCGAGTATAAAGGCGACGAACGTGGGTATGGATGGTTTGATTATGTTTGTTACAGGGTTCTTATGAGGTTGCATAACTATGGAGGCCAGCCAGGTAATTGACTCCAAAATATGTGATTAGGACGCAAAAAAAACCGATGATAGACATGATTGCAATTTTTTTCCCGGTCCAGCCCCTAACCATGCGTGAATGAAGCACAGCAGCATAGATGAACCAGGTGATCAGAGACCAGGTCTCTTTAGGGTCCCAGCCCCAGTATCTTCCCCAGGCCGAGTAAGCCCAGACAGACCCTGTGATTATGCCAAGGGTCAACATAAGGAACCCTATGGCAACCATCTGATAATTGAGATCATCAAGGATTCCCTTCCGTGGGATGAGTTTCAGGAATGTGCTGGTTTTTTTGTCATTGTCCAATCGTTTTAAGAAGTACATTAAACTCAGCCCAAAAGAAATCCCAAATGCAGCGTATGCAAAGAAACAGGTGATGACATGGGTTATCAACCAGTTGCTCTTCAGGGCAGGGATTAAGGGCTGGATGCGGCTCGCGATGTTGGGAGAGAAAGAGGCATAAGCCATTGCCAGGAATGCAAGCGGCATGACAAAAGCCCCGAGGGTTCTGTTTTTTGTTCGCCATTCCACGATTAGATATAGAAGGGTGATGGTCCATGAAAAGAAAATGAGCGATTCATAGAGGTTTGAAAAAGGTGCGTGACCGATTCCCAACTGGTAGGATTCCACCCACCTGAGGATAATTGCCAGGGACTGGGCTCCCAGTCCCACCACAGTTACAAGTGATGCAAGCCTTCCGAAAGTGGCCCTTCCCATGACCATCATAAGGAGGTAGAGCATAAATGCGCCAAAATATACAAAGGTGATATAGCTAAGGATAATAGTATTAATCATAAAGAGTTACTTCCTTTTATTCAAGTAACCATTGAGCTCTATTGCAAGGTGTGACAGTTCCCTTTGAAGACCCACCGGGTTCTTGTTGGAGGTTCCTGCAATGCTGATAGTGCTCCCCCGTTCTGCACTGGATACCCGGATCCAGATCCGTCTGTGAGACATGAAAAAGGTGACAAAAAACCCGCCAATCATGAGGAAACAGCCGATCCAAACAAGGGATACCCCGGGGTCTCTGTTTACCTGTAGCCCTGTGTAGAATTTGCTTTCCAGGCCTTCCAAATAAAAAGTATAAGGCTTGAAGGCAGAAGGATTTAGCATTGGAGACTGGAGCATTTGTTTTGGAAATCGGTTTTGCAGCGTTTCCCAGTTCTGAAATACCCAGAAGCGAGTCTCCTCTCCCTGTTCAGGCTGGATAGAGATCAGGGCAGCCGGGCCCATCATTCCTCTGAGGTTCGCATCCACCTTGAGCACCT
>DAOVAK010000565.1 GCA_030671095.1 Deltaproteobacteria bacterium
CCAAGGTGGAAGATAGGGTCACGATTGTGGGGCCATCTGGCGGAGGGGAAATCAGAGCGAAGGTTATTATTGGCGCGGATGGTCCGGATTCTACCGTCGGCTCCTGGATAGGTCAGAGAAACAAAAAGGTGATGTGGGCCGCACAGCAGACCGTTGTGCTAAAACAACCTGCCCACGATACTGAGGTCTACTTTGGCAGGGAGTATCCAGGAGGATATGCCTGGCTTTTTCCTAAGGGTGATATGGCTAATGTGGGAGTCGGGGTACAGAGAGAACTGGGCGGCATACCGAAGGTTGCCTTCAGGAGCTTTGAGGAAAGGATAAAGGATCGGATCGGGAAGTTGGTCGGCGTAACGGCGGGTCTCATCCCTGTGGGAGGCCCCCTACCCTCCGTGGATGAGAAAGCCGGAATCATTCTGGTAGGAGACGCCGCGGGGCATAGCCATGCCATCACCGGAGGTGGTGTTCCCCAGGCCGTGTTATGCGGCACCATGGCAGGGCGGGTTGCAGTGGCCTTCGCGAACGGGGACAAAGAAGCCCTCCAGGATTATGTTCGTCAATGGAGAAAGGCCTTCGGAGCCACGATGGATAAAGCGGCCCAAAAACGACAGGAGCTGGAGACCGGGTGGAACGGAGAAAATCTGGACGATTTGGTGCGCCGATGCTGGATCGCCTGTGAGGAATATTATCGTGAACCTTGAAGTTGCCTACAGCTGGGAAGAAATAAAGTCTTGGGATTTTGAAGCCTTTTTGGACAAGGCCCGAGAAATGGGCCTCGAAATAGAGTTCCACAAAACCTGCTGTTCCAAAAGCTACTAACCTTTCCTTCCCTTTCCTGCCGCTAACCTAGTCAATGCTATGCCTTGCGCACCAGGCTCTTTGCGCCTTCAAATTGACCAGATTTACCGCGTTAGAGCGGAAAAATCGCATTTCCTGTGGACTTTTGGGGTCCTTGTTGACTAGGTTGAATAACTCTTGTGGAGATGAGTTCGAGGTACATCCCATCGCAACTTAATGCTTCTGTATCAAATCTATATATGAAAGCGAATTCCGCAAAGACCGAAGGGAGAATTCCCAAGATGAAACACGAAGCCCAATAACGTGAGGAGGCTTAGCTGCAAAAGGAGAAAGATGTCCGTCTGTTTCGGCATGCGTGTGGCCATTCCATCTGGCCATACTCAAGGCGTGCTTCCAAAATCGAACCATTGATGCACATCCTGAATCAAACGTTCATGATTGCTCTTCAAATGGTGATACATGCGCGCATTATCAATGGCGATACCCCCCATGTCCGCCAGCCCATAGATGAACTCTATCTCGTCATATGAAAATTTACGAGGTTCAGAGGTATATATCCGAAGAACCCCTATTATCTCTCCCTTAACAGTCATGGGGATAGAGAGAATGGAAGCGATGCCTTCCTTTTCCGCCTCTTCCGGGTACTGAATCCTCGGGTCGTTCGTAACGTTATAGATGAGCACCGTTTTACCTTGTAAGGACCCGGAGATACTCTTATCTGCCTCTACGGGGCCTTTCTGTAGATATGATTCGCTAAGCCCATGAGAGGCCCTGGCCTCCAATATCTTCCGATCCTTATCCAAAAGAAAAATCGTACACGCCTTGACGTTCGGTGCAGATACAGTATTTTCAGTGATCAATTTCAGAACTTCCGCCACATTTAAACTGGAATTTACAGCCTTTGAGACGTCTCTAAAGAGCCTGAAGTACTGTAACTGTGTGTCGTCCATCTATTCTCCCCCTTTCCTTTTTTTCTGGTTAAAGGTCCATCTATGATGTTGCCTCATGGAGGCACCGAAGGAGAAAAGTAGTCGAAGCAATCGTCGGACATAATAAGACCCGGGCAACGCCTCTATCCTCCCAAGTATAGATATTTATATATAACCCTCTCCAGTTACATCTAACTGGTGACGAATCTTCAGGAGTCTGGTGGAGACGAGGAGAGCGATCTGTTTCATGAATAGAAATCCCGCCTTGTAATCCTTTTCAATAATCTTGTTGAGTTTTTCGACTGGGAGTTCACAAACCACTGAATCTTTTATGGCCTTACCCGCGTCCACAAAAAGACCCGTAATCATGGATGAAAGGGCAAAGGCCTCTCCAGGATAAACCGTGTGTATTGGGATTAACTGTGTCCTCTTGATCGTCATGATATCAACCTGCCCCTCCATCAGGATATCCAGATTATGCGCCGGTTCGTCTATGTTAAACAGGATGTCATTCTTTTTATAGGCGACCTCAAAGCCTATAGAAGCAATTTCATCCACGAGACTTTCCGGAAACATCTTGAATATCTTGCATTCTCTAATAAGTTCTACGGGGATCATTTCTCTACTCCTCATTTATGCCGCTTTTCTCAAAAAATCTCTCGTCTTGGCCTCATAGGTGGCCCGAAGACAATATATCCCGCAGTTGAGACACCGCTTTGCCGCTCTGACGGCTTGCTCCTCGCTGAGTCCCAGATTGACTTCCTCCCAGCTTTTGCGCCGGTCCTGTACCTGGAGACGCGGCATGACCTCCCTGCTTTTTTGGGGTACCTTTGCCAGTTCATCCCGATCCACCAGGTCCAGGGCTGTCTTCCTGAGCTCCGGTAGAGAAACAATCATGCCGTCGGAACCCTCTTCCCTGTTGAGATACTGATGTATGGCCCAGGCCGCCTTTCTTCCCCCCGCAATGGCCTGAACGGCAATATTGGGGCCGGTGACCACTTCACCCGAGGCAAAGATATGCGGAATGTTCGTCTGCATTGTCCCTGCTTTTATAACAAATGTCTCTCTGGGTGTCAGTTCCAATTTTAGAAGCTCGGGGCTGGAACCGAGAAA
>DAOVAK010000655.1 GCA_030671095.1 Deltaproteobacteria bacterium
CTAAGTTATTTTGTAAGCATTCACAGGTTGTATTTATGCCATACGGGGTTGTTTTGGAAGATGAACGTCGAACATCGAACATCGAACGCCCAACATCGAAAAAAAAAACAAACATCTAATACCGAACATTCAACCACGCCAAGGCGTGGTTTCTTTTCAGCCGTTTTGATACTCGCAACGAAAATCTTAATTAATTCTTCTGTTTCTTATAAAGTATCATTTAGTAGTTCAGGTTTTAAACTCTGTTTCTTCATGTTTTTACATTCAATATTCGATGTTGGACGTTCGATGTTCGATGTTCATTCTTTTCACTCCGTCCTGGGCAAAAACAACTTAGCGCTTATGGGAAAAGGTGTCAGGTCTCTTGAGTCATGGGTCGACTATTTGGTGATCTGCTCAAAGACACCATCCCACTCTTCCGGCGGGGGCGCTTCCCGATAGATTTGGCAACGGTCTGCCATAGTCCGGGAAGGTCCGTCTTCCGGCCGGAGCGAGAGGGATTGTTTGAAAAGCCCCAGGGCTTCGTCCCAAAACTTTTGCCGGTAAGCCTCCAGCCCGTCCCTGTAAAAGCTCAAAGCCTGTTCCTTGTCCACTGATAGTGAAGTACCGGATTTGGCCAAAAGCTCATAGATACGCACAGCCTGTTGCCTGCCCACCACCCGCACCATGTCGATCTCTCGCAGCAAGAAAGATCCCTCAACCAAGCGGGCCGTGTTCTCCCCGATGAGAATTTCCGTTTTGTATACCTTATTGAGTCCCTCCAATCGGGAGCCGAGGTTCACCTGGTCCCCCAGTACGCCATAGGCAAAGCGATATCGGGACCCCAGGTTACCCACGAGCATGGGACCCGAGTTGATTCCGGTCCGAGCTCTCAGAGGTGGCCAGCCCACCTTGGCCCAGTCTATACGCAGAGCGTGAAGTTGCTCCTGCATGTCCAGCGCCGCAGCACAAGCCCTCTGCGCATGGTCGGCCTGTTCAAGGGGGGCTCCAAAGATGGCCATTAGCTCATCTCCCACGTACTCCTTGAGCGTACCCCAATAGGAGAAGATCAGTTTTGACATTTTTTCAAAGTAGACACTCAGGAAATTTATCATCTCGTGCGGGGCATAACGCTCCGAATAGCTGGTAAACCTTTCCAGGTCGCTAAACAGCACCGTAAGGACCTTTTCCTCGCCGCCCAGTTTTAGCTGCCCAGGCTTTTTGAGCATTTCTTCGATGACTAAAGGGGGCACGTATTGCCTGAAAGTTTCTTTGATCTTTTTGCGTTCCCGCTCCTCAGTGACATAATAATACACGGTAAGAGCTGTGTAGGTGATCGCAAGAACCATCAAGGGATAGACGATATTGAGCCAAACCCTGGAATTTACAAAAAGCCAACGGGCGATGAGGATGTGCAAGATGAACAGCCCGCTGGCAAGGAAAAGCCCTTTGAGGGCACTCATACGCGGGAGGGCGATGCCGGTCAGAGCTCCCAGCAGGATGATGGCGAACAGGTCGTAAATCATCGACCACTTGGGTCTGGTTATGAAGTTTTGTCTCAATATGTTGTCGATTACAGTGGCATGAATCTCCACGCCGGGATACAGGGGGCTAAAGGGTGTGCTCCTCAGGTCATGGGTCCCCATCGCTGTAGCCCCAACCAGCACAAGCTTGTCTTTAAAGGTACCTTTGGCGAGCTTGCCACTGAGAATATCGCTGATGGAAAAATGTGGAAACGTTTTAGGTGGGCCAGGGTAGTTTATAAGCAGTTGACCAGTTTCGTCAGTGGGTATAAATCGTTCACCCATCTGTATCCCTTCCACCCCGTAGTGAGCGACTTTCACCATGAGTTGAGGCCTATCTAAGTAGAGCCAGGCACATGATACCGCCAGGGGAGGAAAAATATCTTCGCCGCACTCTATTATGAGTGGCATCCATCGCACGACCCCGTCCTGGTCAGCAGCCACGCTGAAAAAACCTGACGCGTCGGCCGACTTGGCGAAAATTTCCAGATTGCTCTCAGGGGCATAGGCCTTAATAAACGGAGCAGATTCCATTTCCGGATCTTCATAGGTGATGAAGGGGTATCTTGAATCGATGATGCGATCGAGCTGTCGGTCTATTTCTGCCTCTTCGATCGTGTAGTTGAGGTCGGCCTCGTTCATGTGCAAGAAATATCCAACAACGACTGGGACAGACGAATTCTTGATGGCGTTTGCAAGGGCCAGATCATTGTCGGCAGCTTTCTTGCTCTCATTTATGAAGTCGGCCAGTTTCGCGTCTTTGATGTCCAGGGTGTCCACTTTCTGACCCAATTGATTAATAAATCCCAACTGGGAGTTCTCATCCGGCTCCAGGAAACCGATGTCAAAACCGATCAATTTGGCCCCATCTTGAGACAGGATGTCCACAAGAGTAGCGAGCTTAGACCTGGGCCAGGGCCAGCGCCCTTCCGTATCGAGGCTCT
>DAOVAK010000296.1 GCA_030671095.1 Deltaproteobacteria bacterium
TTTGAGAGTATGGCGGTGACCTACACGGAACTTTTTATTGTCAGGGATGAGCCTTACAAAGAGCAGTACATGAAGAATTGTCATGAGTTCTTTAAGCTGGACGGCATCATATTCCATGATGCCAAGACATGACCAAACAACACGAATACCAGGTATGGTATGCCTGAAAGATTGAGTGAAAAACTGGGAATCCCGACCCTAACCATACACGGTGATCTCAATGACCTGAGGTGTTATTCGGAAGAGCAGGCCAAAACCAATATCGAGGCTTTTGCCGAGCAACTTGAGGAAAGATAACCCTTTCTCGGTTCTACCCGTACAGCGGCTTCATCAGAGTAAGATGCACAAAACAAGGGTTAACGTCAGAAAGGGAACAATGGAATACCGGAGCAACAGGCTAAAAGAGAGGAACCAAGATTTCTCCAGCCTCTTAAACCCCAATCTTCCATCATTCCGCTATTCCATCATTCCAGGTGTAGGAAAATGACATCTCAACCCATTTTTGTGGGCGTGGATGTGGGGGCGTCAAGAACCAAGGTTGTTGCCCTTGATCCAGAAAAGAAACTCATCGGCCGTGCAGTAAGAAAATCCGGGATCGATTTTGGCCGGACTGCAGCGGTCTGTCTGGCGTCTGCCCTGAAGATGGCGAACGCGGCTGAGAAGGATATTGTTAAGGGGGTGTCAACGGGGTACGGCAGAAAGAATGTCTCTTTCACCAGTGAAACGAGAACAGAGATCGGGTGTCATGCAAAGGGATGCTACCACTATTTCCCCGTGGCCATGACCATCATTGATATTGGTGGGCAAGACAACAAGATTATCAAGCTGGACCAAGATGGGCGCAGGCTGAGCTTTAAGATGAACCGAAAGTGCGCCGCGGGGACAGGCGCATTTCTTGAAGAGATGTCCATGCGTCTCGACATTCCCCTTGAAGAGATGGATGGCCTGGCCAGAAAATCGACAAATTTGGTGGAGTTGGGTAGCTTTTGTACCGTCTTCTCAGCCACTGAGGTGTTGGAAAAGATAAGGCAGGGAAAGAAGGTGCCCGACATCGTGAAAGGACTCTTTTTATCCGTGATCAAACGGGTTCTCGAGATGGACTCGCTCAGTGAAAAGGTGTCTATGACAGGGGGGGTGGTGGCCCATAACCTATATCTGGTCAAAATGGTGGAAGATCTCATCGGGCGAGAGGTCCTGGTCCCTGACTATCCCCAGTTGACAGGTGCCATGGGAGCAGCCCTCTTTGCACTGGAGGCTGACGAGTAGGTCTTTAACGCAGTCGGGGTTTGCTGGGACGCCTTAACATGTTGACATCATTGGATATCCTTCAAACCTATCTTGTCCAAACTTAGAATTTGAGTAACATTTTAGCCTTTTGAAACAGCCGTGCAAAAACTCCCCTAAAATTTTCTTCTAGGAAAATTTTAGATAACGCCCCCGGTTCCCGGGGGGCTTCTAAGCCTCCCGAGAGCATTCGGGAGGCGCTTTATAAAATCCTGCAAGGGATTTTATTTACAGAACATGGCTATCAGAGCTACTTCGCTTTGTGCGCCATACTTAAGGGCACCGGGCAAATTTTTTGGCTCCTCCAGAGAATGCCGCTTAGCCCAGGGGCTTTTTAAACGCCTCCCCGGCCCGTACCGGCCCGGGACGGGCAGGCGCTTTTCAAATGGCTAAAGTATTACTTTCTCTTTACTTGTACTGTCTTTTCTATTATAGCTCAGATACCTAACGCAACGGCCATTCATTGTCCGCCTGTGACAACTGTTTGGATGCCCCACTTGAGCAAAAGCTGACGATTAAATCGAGGTGCTGGTTATGAAGGACGTGGTTATTGTTTCCGCATGTCGTAGTGCAATTGGAGCCTTTGGTGGAACCCTTAAGGATATGCACGCCACCACAATTGCGAGCGTCACAATGAAAGAGGCAATGAAACGTGCTGGAGTTGAGCCACACATGATCGATGATGTCCGCTATGGTTGCTGCATGGAGCCTTCAGATGCCCTCAACGTGGCGCGTGTGGCAGCTCTAATGACTGGCATACCTGATACCGTTACTGCGGTCACCATCAACAGGGTCTGTACCTCTAGCATGGAAGCGGTGATCTCCGGCGTGGCCATGATCCAAACTGGCATGGCCGATATCATCCTTGCTGGAGGAACCGAACATATGTCTAGCATTCCCTACGCGGTTCCTGGCGCGCGGTGGGGATGCCGGCTTCAGGATGGAACCCTTGTGGATATGCTGATCCGTGCCCTTTACTGCGGGTCTCACCTCATTCCCCACCCTGAGGATGGACCTGTTAAAAAAGGGATGCCTTTAGAACTTTTCAAGGGAAAACCCTACATCATGGGACATACCGCCGAATTTGTCGCCCAGCTGCACAACATCAGTCGGGAAGAGATGGATGAGATAGCCCTGCGCAGCCACAACAACACGGAAAGGGCAACATTGGAGGGTGATTTCAAGGAAGAAATCGTTCCCATCGAAGTTCCCCAGAAAAAGGGAAAACCTCCCATCATCTTTGAGAAAGACGAGCATTTTAGGCCTGGCTTGACCATGGAGCAATTGGTCAAGCTTCCTCCTGCCTTTGTGCCCAAGATCGGCAAAGTAACTGCCGGAAACTCCTCGGGCATCAATGATGGCGCCAGTGGTATGGTCATCATGTCGGCTGATAAAGCAAAAGAGCTGGCGATCCAGCCCATAGCGAGAATCAGAGCCACGGGAAGGGGGGCCTGTCATCCTTCTGTTATGGGTCTTAGCCCGGTTCCAGCGGTCCAAAATCTTCTGGCCAGGAGTTCAGGATTAAAGCTTGAGGACTTTGAGCTGATCGAGGTGAATGAGGCATTTGCCGCCCAGTACCTGGGCGTTGAAAAGGAGTTGGGCCTGAACAGAGAAATCACCAATGTGAACGGTTCTGGGATTGGGCTCGGTCATCCGGTGGGGTCGACGGGGTGCCGCATTATGGCCACGCTTCTCTACGCCATGAAACATCGGGGCAACGGCCTTGGACTGGCCACCCTTTGTGGGGGTGGTGGCGTATCCATGGCGTGTGCACTGGAGATGATGTAGCGCCTCCCTCTACTTGGTCTCAATGAAGAGATCTTTCTCGTTATATCCAAACAATAAAAACACCTTATGGGAAAGGGATACAGCCCCCATGGCGCTCAAGTTGACGTCCACGTACATCTCCGTCCCAGGTATCTTTTCACAAGTCAACAATTCGTAGGGGTTTGTACTAAAGTATTCTCTATTTGGTCCTGAAAGTGTAAGAACCATTTCGAAGTCCTCTTTGTGTTTCGCGGCCACAACCTCACAAATCTTGAGGAGCATCGCCTTCCATGAGTTCACATCGTACTTTGTTCCCCCCAACATAAAGGATACGATTGACTTACCTGTAAATTTCTCTTTTTTGACGGCTGCTTGCTTTTCTTTCGGGGGAGCCGCAGGTTTCGGCTTTAACGTGCTGGGTATGTCAGCCTTGGCATCGATCTCCAAGGCCAAGAATTTCTCGACTATCTCCCGCTCCGGCTTGTGCCCACATAGTTCCTCTGTCACCTCCGCAAGGATATCATAAAGCCATTTCTCTGGTTCAGTCAGGATTTTCTTCCACGCTTTTGGGAGATTCTCTTTTACTAAGAGTGATTTCAGTCTTGTACTATAGATATGCTCAGCCGCTTTTAGTGACTTTCCTGAAATAATATTCTTTTTTGAGAGAAAATCCTGAAAGTTTTGTGCCACCTCTTCAGCTTTTCTCTCATTCATATCTATGGTATGAAATCTCTTCTCTTCCAGGCTCCCTTTGACAAGGGGCAAGGTAAACCACCAGGTGATGCCATCGGTTAGGATGGCCATATTGACCCCTTCCTGAGTTGCATAATTTGATAGTTCCTCCTGGTATTTCTTCAGGGCTTTTACGCCCTTCTTAATACCAATGAATACTTTGCTGGACTCTTTGTGCCTCAATGAAAAATCTATCTTCCCACCATTTACCTCATATTCTGGCTGGATTTCATCGATATTAAATGGATCCCATTCCAAGAAAGACAGTACTTTCAAGACAATTCCCTGCTTTATCTCTGGTTCATCGAAAGAATCGAATCGCTCGTCAGACTGGATCTCTTTTATGAATTCTAAGAGCCTTTCTTGCATTATCTCCCTCCTGAAGCCAATCCTTCAACATGGAGCGCTGCCCGCCAGAAGCTTGCTGGATCCTCTTTATCTTCCCGGCAAGCCCCTACAAATAGGCACCTTGCAGTCCACGTTATTGAAGCTATATCAATATGTTATTTATTGTCGTATAAGTCTGGGCCTTTCGTCAAGCAGGAATTTGTTATTATGACCAAGGGGACTGTAAGCTTCTCGCCATAAGCCCGAGTGCCTTTCGCCCAAGCTTTCACATTCGGTTTGTCAGGAATCCCTACCCTAGGGGTGGGTTCCCGGTTTCCTTACATTTGGAAGATTCCTATGCCGCGCTCTGAATAGGACTCCGGGGCGTTTCAATCCGCCTCCTTTAACAGAATCCTGGCCACCTTCCCTGCCTGGTCATATATAAGCAAACCTCGATCGATGAAATCCCCT
>DAOVAK010000784.1 GCA_030671095.1 Deltaproteobacteria bacterium
GGCATAGACGGAAACCAACCGGTCCAGATACTGGTATCGCCTGATTCCCTCATCGATGGTCATGGCCTTGATGTAGGAGGCCGGATAGGAGATCCCGGCGCCCAGGAAACCCGTAAATCCCGCAGCCAGGGTGATCTCGGCGGTCAGGCGCGGATAGGGAGTTCCCGACAGGGTCATGATAGGTCGGTCCACTGCCTCCACTACCTTCCGCACCTCCTTCACCCCGTAGTTTACAACAGGTAGACCGTTGAGCATGGATCTTCCGGCCTTAATACTCTCTTTGATCCCCTTTTCCGCCTCCTGGAACTTCATGTTCCTGGTATAGGTATCCGTGGTGGTGGGCAGAAGTTCGGCCCCGCCATCGTCCTGCAGGGTCTTAAGGAGTTTGATATGCTCATCGATCAGGGCCACGCCTCCTCTTGGCTGGCACAGGGTTAAACCGTCAGCCTTGGCCCTTTGAACCTGTCTGGCGAAGTTCTTGTGGTCCGGAAGACTCCTGTGGTAGGCGATTGCCTCGTCCAGATCCACCTCTTTGCCTGTAGGCCAGAGGGAGAGGACCTTCTTCCTTTCCTCCTCAAATTCCTCGTCGCCCCATCTTACATTTCGGACCGTCATTTCTGTTCATCCCTATTACTTCGGTTTCATGCCCGGACCGTTTCCCGGGGGGTATTCAATTTTCTCAGATACTTTTTGCCAAGCTTCAGGGCCTTGGCTGGTTCTCTTTCAGACAGGAGCCCCACGGCGTAAAGGAGATAGGTCTCGTCCAGGAAAATCGTCGGGTTTATGGGACGCAGGGAACAGGGGTTGGCCTCGGAAAAAATGGTCTCTCTGAGAATGACGTCAGGCGCTGGGCCGAAAATGAGAGGTCCCCCGGTCCCTATGATGGTTTTCACCTTCCTCAAGTCCTTCCCACACAGGATATAGACAGGGCCATTTGGCCCATAAGTCGTTTCAACCAGGCCGGCGTGTCGCTCCACGGCAAATCGGGTTGCAGCGCGGGCCAGTTCCAGGTCCAAGGACTTTTCCGCTTTGGAATGGGGCAGAAATTCAGGATTGCGGGAAAAGCGGCCAACGGCCTGGTTTAGGTCGAGCCCCAGGTTATCCAGTTGCTCCTTAAAGAAATCATCCTCCGCCACTTGCAGGATCGTGGAGGCGTTGTAACGCATTCCCAGGTCGCCCTCCACAGTTCTCTTCACGTAAGGTTCTGGAAGACCTTTTTTCACAAGTCCAGGTTCAGTGGCATCTCCCTTTGCAATAGAATGTACATCGGTGGTTGCCCCGCCGATGTCCAGGATCACCAGTTCCCCAAGCCCTTCATCGCCCTCCATGCCCTCTGCCAGGAGCCTGGCCGCGGCGAGTACTGCCGTGGGGGTTGGCATGAGGATTTCGTCGATGAATTCCTCAGCCTTTTTCAGACCTTTCGCCTCGATGAGCCTGCTGATGAACAGCTCCCGGATAATGGCCCGGACCTTGTCCACCTCGAGCTCGCCGATCTCGGGCATCACATTGTCCGTGACAACATATTCTTTGCCGCCGGAGGACAGGGCGGCACTGACTTCATCGACGGCCACTTTGTTCCCTGCCACAATGATAGGGGCACGGAGAGCCTTTAACTGGCTGAGACCCCTGGCGTTGCTGATGATGGTCTCCATCTCGCCCCCGTCTGTTCCTCCGGCAAGCAGGATGAGATCCAGGGAGGTCCTCTCTATCTCATCCAGTTCCTTCCTGGACAATCGATAGGAATAGGCGCCGATGACCTTTGCACCGGCCCCCAGGACCGCCCTCTT
>DAOVAK010000743.1 GCA_030671095.1 Deltaproteobacteria bacterium
CCCTGATGTTGCATAAATAACAGGACGAGGCTTGAAGAAAACCAAGATACGTGGGGCTTTCGCGCGCTTTATGGCCCATTATCTGGAAACCACCAAAAGTGGCATCGTTGAATCGCTCCTAGTTCGTCCTGTTATTTACCCTTCGGGAAAGCCGCGGATACCGCATCTCCCCGGTGGGCGGGATCTGACGACCTGCGCTTGTCCGCCTCTGGCGGATTATCAAGGGTTCGGCGTAAAGTACTACAGCCTCACCCTCGATGCCTTGGATCTGCGGCATCTTCGACTTTTGCAACGTTAGGGATTACCTGTAATTGGTCTGACATGTGGATATGCGATCACGGGAGAATACTGGTTTTTGTCTTATCAGGCTTTATGGGGCTTCAATCAATAATGGCAAGACACAAGTATATGCAAAAAGCAAATTGCCAAAAGCACGGGCACAATGCGTTGACGAGACCATGGCGTTAAACGAAACAGGGGGCATTGCTGAGAAAACATTACATAGAGTGCTTCTTGTCCTTGCGTTAGCCCTTCTGTTTATGGTGTCTTTTCGACCGATCTTTTCCAATGACATCTGGCTTCACCTAAAAGTCGGCGAACTCATAGCAAACAATCACTTCCAACTCCCCAATGCAGACCCCTTTTCCTACACCACATCAGGCCGCCCTTGGATTCTTCACGAATGGCTGTCTCAGTTCATATTTTTTCAGACTTACGAGTTAGCGGGCTTTACAGGTCTTAGGGTTCTCCGGTCAGCTGTTGAAACCCTGACTCTTGCACTCTTTTTCTGCGTTGCCTATCGCCAGACTGGGCGCTATGTCATGTCTTTGGGTATCTTGCTTGTGATAGCCTATTTGCTGCGCACACGGTTCCATATCCGGCCCGAAATATTCTCGCACCTTTTCATGGCCCTGTTTTGCCTCACGTATTTTACCATGAGGAAGTACAAAAGCTGGTTTCTCTTGCCAGTCTGTCTCGGTCTTGTTGTGTGGGTAAACCTGCACTCATTTATGTTCATCGTCATTGCAATCCTCTTTGTCGGTTTCATCAGCCGCGGACTGGTCTTGACCCGGCCTCTGAAAGAGACCTTCGCTAAACCATCAGAAACCAAGTTCAAAGGCGCCATGCTGGCATTGGGCATCATAGCAATCTTTGTAACACCTAGCCCTGGGGATAGTCTGGATTATGTTTTTTCTGGATCCCAACTTGCTCGAAATTTTATTATGGAGTGGCAGCCAATCTTCATCTCCTTACAAAGGGAATCTTTTCTGACACTCAGAGGAGCCATTGCCTTTCCTGTACTCCTCAAGGTAGTCGTGCTCTCAATTATTGCAATCTTTCTCGGAAGCCTCACTTGCTCGATTGTTTGGAAGAGATCGCCTATATGGCCCTTAGACCACGCCCTGATTGGCCTTATGATGAGCGCTTTGGCTTTGTCAGCCATTCGTTTTGTCTGGTTATTGGCGGTTCCTTTGCTTTTAACTGTGCGTTATTTTGCCATGGCTCTTGATACTAATAACACGGGCAAAAAGAGGGGCTTGGTGCCGGGAATTGTTGCATGGCTCTTGTTGTCGACAGGTACTCTCTTCTGGATCAATACAGGAATCGCAACCATCCCATTGAATATGCGTCAAATTATTGAAAATGATCGTTACCCAACATCCGTTGCTCACATCCTAAAACAGGTCCATTTAGATGGTCGCATGTTCAATCCCTATGGTTGGGGTGGTTATCTCATCTTTCACCTTTTCCCCGATTATAAGGTTTTCCTGGATGGACGAACCGTTCTCCACGGAGGCGGCTTACTTCAAGACCACTACACCATACTACATGGAAATCAGGGCTATCAGAGCCTTATTGACAAAACGTATCAATTCGATTTTATGATATTGCCCAAAGAACATTGGATGATTGACAGTTGCCCCACCGATTCATGGGTTCTTCTATTCGAAAACTACAACTCTTCCCTATATTTGAGGCGCAATCAAGACAAC
>DAOVAK010000509.1 GCA_030671095.1 Deltaproteobacteria bacterium
GGGATCAGAGCCTTGTAGCCGAAGAACTTGGGTATGGCCATGATTAGCCCCTCCCAATAGGTGCAGATGATCAGAACGGCGATGGAGGCCACCAAAAAGGGGAGGATGGCTCGCGAAAGCCTCTCCAGATTGGTCTGGCCGAGGGCGCAGGCAACAAACAAACAGACGCCCACGGGCGGAGTGGTCAGGCCGATAACCAGATTGAGAACGAGAATCACCCCGAAATGAAGGGGATCCACACCTATTTTCAACATCAGGGGGAGCAAGACAGGTGTCAGGATGATCAGAGAGGCAGTGGTTTCCATGAACGTGCCGATAATAAGTAAAAGGATGTTCATCAGAAGCAGGATCAGGATCTTATTATGGGTCAAGACCAAGATGGCGTCTGTGACCAAGTGAGGGATCTCCTCGCTGGCCAGAAGCCAGGAGAAGATACTGGCCGTGCCAATGACCAGCATGACCAGCGAGCTGGTGGCACCGGTTCTGATGAGAATCCGGGGCAGGTCTCCGAGATGAATGTCCCGATAAACGAACAGGCCAATAAAGAATGCATAGAAAACAGCAATACATGCGCTCTCTGTGGGCGTGAAGATACCGCTCAGGATGCCGCCTAAAATGATGATCGGCATCAGAAGGACGAGGAAAGCGTTCCCACTCACTCTGATCGCCTCCCGAAATGGGGGACGACTACGCTTCGGGTACTGCCTCTTTCGGGCGTAAAACCAAATCACCCCCATCTGAAAGAGGCCCAACAAAATGCCTGGCACGAATCCGGCGAGAAAGAGAGAGGCAATGGAAACCTCGCCCAGGACGCCATAGATGATGAAGGGTATGGAGGGAGGAATGACCGGTCCGATGGTCGAGGAGGTGGCTGTCACGGCGGCAGAAAAGTCGCTGTCGTAACCCTCTTTCTTCATGGCTGGGATGAGGATCGAACCCACTGCACTGGTGTCGGCTACGGCCGCCCCTGTGATGCCGGCAAAAAGCATGCTGATGACCACATTGATGTATGCCAGGCCACCTCGGAGGGGGCCCACAAGCACGTTACAGAATTTTACCAGGCGCTGGGTCATACCGCCGGCGCCCATGATGTTCCCCGCCAGAATAAAGAAAGGAACAGCCATGAGGACCGGCGAGTCCATGCCGGTGAAAATTCGCTGGGCCACCAAAACAAGCGGAGTTTCTCCCTGGGTAATTAGGGCCACCAGAGGCGTGAGTCCCAAGACAAAGGCGACTGGAACGCCGATGATCAGAAAGAAGAAAAAGGATATAAACAGGGTCAATACAAGCATGGGTCCTGAGATCCTCTCGCACTAGGGCCAACCCGCATCTTGATCAAGGGTTCTGTCCGGTCTTTGCATCATAGAGCTAAGCACGTGGAAAAGCATGATGACTGAGCCGATGGGCAGAGCCAGGTAGGGAACCGCCATGGAGATGCGAAGGGCCGGGCTGATCTGGGCACTCGTAACCAGAACCAATTTGATCCCACCCCACGCCATGACCGCCAGAATAAGGATGACTGAGATTTGGGCAACCACGGTCAAGGCCCTGGCCGCTCTTTTGGGGAAATTGTCCAAGAAAAAGGTGACCGCGATGTGTTCTCCTCTTTTGAGGGCGACTGCGGCCCCCAAAAGGGAGGCCCAGACCAGGCAATAGCGGGCAAACTCTTCAGTCCAGAATAGGGGAAGGTGTAGTATGTAGCGGAACAGCACCTGCAAGAAGACGACGACGGCCATGGCCGCCAATAAGATGATCAGGGCCACTTCGCAGATACGGTTGAGGAAATCGCTTATGACTAATAGGGGACGGGTATTCATATATTGATTAAGTTCCTTCCTTCAACCTAAGTCTTTCTTCTTTCATAATTTTTTCACCCCCAGCCCAACCGTTCGCCTGAGCCTTTCGGCAGTGAGCTCAAGGCCGAACTGCTCGAGCCGAAGCCCTCCCCCGTCAAGGGGGGAGGGCTTTATGGGGTTATCAGTCAGGCTCTGAGGGGTTTGTCATATTTGCGGGATGAGACCTATTGGGTCGCTCTGATCTTCTTAAGGATCTTCTTCCAATCGGGGTATTTCAGAGAGAACTTGTCGTAGACCGGGTCCATGGCATCAATGAATAGGCCCTTGTCTACGGCATCCACGACCAAGCCTCGAGCCTTCAGGTCTTTGAGCTGCTTGGCCTCATTGTCTCTGATAATCTTCCGTTCAAAGGCTGCTGCATTGAGCGCCGCTTTCAGGAAAAGTTTTTGCCACTCTGGCTTGAGTTGTGTGAACTTCTTGAGGCTCATGCTCAAGGGCGCGGGGGAGTAAAAGTGACCTGTTAGGCTCAGATATTTTTGGACCTCATTCAATTTGTAGGCATGGATGATGGCGACCGGGTTTTCTTGGCCATCAATGACTTTGGTCTGCAACGAGGTGTAGACTTCACCCCAACTCATGGGCACTGCCTGAGCGCCCAGCTGACGGACCGAGGCCAAATGGACGGGGTTTTCCATTGTCCGGAACTTGAGTCCTTTAAAATCCCCGGGTCTTCTAAGTCGCCGCCTGGAGTTAGTAAAGTTTCTGAAGCCGTTTTCAAAGAAGGAGAGGCCCTTGATACTGGCTGATTCAAGGTCATCCAGGAGCTCCCTGCCCACAGGACCGTCCAGAACTTTGTCCACATGGTCAGGGCTGGTGAAGAGGAAAGGCAGGTCAACCACACCCATGCTGGGGCTAAAATTGGAGACAGGACCTGTCGCCGTGACTGCCAGATGAATAGTCCCCAGCTGCAAGCCTTCCAGCAGTTCCCGTTCCCCCTTACCCAGTTGGCCCCCTGCAAACACCTTGATAATGACCTCACCTCCAGTCCCATCCTTCACCAGTCGGGCAAATTCCATGGCGCCAAGGGCGTAGGCATGGTGGGGAGGCGTAACGACGGCCAGTTTGAGAGTGGTTTTGGCATATGCCGGGAATGAAACGAGGAGAGTGAGACTTAAGAGTAGGGTGATGAGCAGAAAACGTTTCATGGCTTTTCCTCCCCTGTGGGATTTCCATTCAAAGAAGTTGTGGGGTTATAAGCCTCTTTCG
>DAOVAK010000587.1 GCA_030671095.1 Deltaproteobacteria bacterium
TAAAGAGGAGCTTGGCATCACGATCCTTTTAGTGGAACATAATATGAGGTTTGTAAACAAGATCTCAGACCGGGTGTTGGCCCTGAATTTTGGAGTAGTTATTACACAGGGGAGTCCCAAGGAGGTTATGGAACACCCTGAAGTGATAAAGGCCTATCTAGGAGAAGAAGGTGTCTCTGCTGCAAGTTAGGAATATTGAATCGTACTACGGTCCCATAATGGCCATTAAAGGGGTCTCCCTGGATGTCCAAGAGGGGGACATCGTTACTATCTTAGGGGCCAACGGTGCTGGAAAGACCACTGTTTTAAAGACCATATCCGGTGTGATGGAACCGGAAAAGGGAACCATTGAATTCATGGGTAAGAAAATAGAAGGGATGGCGCCCGACAAGATCGTTCGGTTGGGCATCACCCAGGTCCCCGAGGGCAGGGAAGTATTTCCCGATTTGACGATTCGAGAGAACCTGATGATGGGCTCATATTTGAGAAAAGATAGGGCCGGCATCCAAAAAGACCTCGAAACGGTGTATGGCTATTTCCCTGTCCTCAAGAGCAGGACCTCCCAGTTAGCGGGGAATCTGAGCGGAGGGGAACAACAGATGCTGGTCATTGCCCGGGGCTTGATGGCGCGTCCCCAGATCCTGCTTATGGACGAGCCCTCCCTGGGATTGGCACCTTTCCTTGTGAAGGATATATTTGAAATTATTAAACGGATCAACCAGGAGCAGAAAACCACCATGCTGCTGGTGGAGCAAAATGCCCTGATGGCCCTCTCTCTGGCTCGCATCGGGTATGTCCTAGAGTTAGGGCGGATTGTCATGGAGGACACCTGTCAGGAATTGATGGAGAACGAGGATGTAAAAGAATTCTATCTGGGTATCAAGGAAGAGAGCGTCCGGGGAACCAAACGCTGGAAGAGGAAAAAGAAATGGCGGTAAAGACCAAAGATGCGCTGGCGAGCCCTAGAGGTCCGGATGTTAATACCATCCCGCACCTGTTCTGGAGTAGGGTCCAGGAATGGGGCGATAGGACCGCCATGCGGGAGAAGGTTTTTGGCATCTGGAAGAACATCACGTGGCGAGAATATGGAGAAAAGGCAAAATACACTGGGCTGGGACTTGTGAACCTGGGACTGGAAAAGGGCGATAGGGTGGCCATCATCAGCGAAAACAACCCTGAATGGCTGTACGTTGACATGGGAACCATGGGTGTCGGGGGCGTAACCGTAGGAATCTACCCCACCGATTCTCCCCAGCAGGTGGAGTATGTTGTCGGCCACTGTGGGGCCAAATTCTTTTTTGCCGATGACGAGGAGCAACTGGATAAGATATTAGAAATCCGGAAAAATCTTCATCACCTACAAAAGATTATCGTTATGGATATGGAAGGGCTCCGCGATTTTTCCGACCCTATGGTCATGAGTTTTGACGAATTGTTGGATTTGGGCAAGATTTTAGACCATCAGGAACCAGCCCTCTTTCAAAAACTGCTTCATGGTCCCCAACCAGAAGACCTGGCCATACTGATCTACACCTCCGGTACCACCGGGCCGCCCAAGGGCGCTATGATTTCTCACAGAAACGTCCTCGAGGGCATGGAGGGGCTTTGGGATTTAGTCCCGGGGTATTTGAATGATGAGTTGCTTACATTCCTGCCCCTCTGTCATATTGCCGAGCGTGGAGTTTCAGCGTTTGGCGCCCTGAGATCCGGGTATGTTTGCAATTTCGCAGAAAGTATGGACACGGTCCCTCAGGACATCCGCGAGATCTCACCGAGCGTGTTCTTCGCGGTCCCCCGAATCTGGGAAAAGTTCTATTCCGGGATGATTCTAACGATGAAGGACTCAACCCGCCTGGAAAAGCTGGCTTATAAATGGGCAATAAAGGTCGGGTATAAAGTATCGGATTATCGTCTGAACCGATCTGAACCTCCCCTCCACTTGAAGATCCTCTTTAAGCTGGCCGACTGGACTGTGCTTAAGAATGTCAAAAAGGCAGTCGGTCTCGACAAGGTTCGTTATTGTCTTTCCGGTGCCGCTCCCATCTCCCCGGATCTTTTGAAATTCTACCACTCCCTGGGCATTGATATGAGGGAAGTGTACGGCCAAACTGAATCCACGGGCGGCGTAACCATTCACCATCCTGGGGATGTCAAATTCGGCACGATCGGGAAACCTGTGCCCAGAGCGGACATTAAGATCGCCGATGATGGGGAGATATTGGTAAAAGGACCTTCTGTCTTCATGGGCTATTACAACGACCCTGAAAAGACGGCTGAGACCATCGTGGAAGACTGGTTATACACAGGGGATGTGGGCAGAATCGACGAGGACGGCCACCTCATCATCTCTGATCGTAAAAAAGATATTATTATCACATCAGGTGGAAAAAACATCACTCCTTCGGAAATAGAGAACCAGCTCAAGTTCAGTCCTTATATCACTGATGCGGTTGTCATTGGTGATGGCAGGAAATATCTTACTTCCCTGATCATGATCGATGATGAAAACGTGATGGAATATGCCCAGGAAAAACGGATCCCCTTCACCACCTATGCCAGCCTGACCAAGGCGCCCGAGGTGATCAAGCTGATTAACCAGGAGGTAGAAGAAGTCAACAAGAAATTTGCCAGGGTGGAGACGATAAAAAAATTTAGTCTTATAGATATCCAGCTCACTGAAGATGATGATGAGATTACGCCGACCATGAAGCTCAAGAGGAAGTTTGTCAACGAAAAATT
>DAOVAK010000020.1 GCA_030671095.1 Deltaproteobacteria bacterium
ATGACCATGGGGTTTCGGACCCATTTCCCATCGACCTTCAAGGCTGGTACACATTTGCTGATGAGGGTTTTCATCTTCATCTTATACGCAGACCACATCTCGCAGGACACACAGTTCCACATGGCATCCTCCATGCCGAGAAACCAGGGGAGAAAGTCAGATGAGCCGCCGTCAGGGGCAGAACCGTGCCTGGGACCAGCCTGTCCAAAAATGGCCAGGTCAGAGGCAATGGCAAGATCACAGGCCATGCCGATTTCCTGGCCGCCTGCGATTCGCATACCGTTCACCCTGCATATTACCGGCTTTTTGCATGCGAGGATGGAATCCACCATGTGGTTAAAGAGCTCCATATACTGGCCGTATTCGTCCGGTCTCAGGCTGTAGAATTCACTGTATTCCTTGGTATTGCCTCCGGTGCAAAATGCGTAGGGGCCCGTACCTGTAAAGACTACAGCCACAACACTTCTGTCCAGCGAGGCATTTTCAAAACCGGCTATCACACCCTTAACCATCTCTGTAGTATAGGAGTTATACTGTTGGGGATTGTTTAACCGAATCCAGGACACGTAAAGCCCTTCCACCACATTCCCGTCGGGGTCCTTCAGGGGACGCTTCTCATGAACCACGCATGGGGGTTCCGTACCCCAGTGAACGTCCGTATGTAACAGGTGATCTTTCTTTTCATTGTCTCTTGGCATCCATTCTAACGCCATAATTTTCCTCCTTTTTTATGTTAATAATTTGTTGTTTTTTGGCCTAAAAATCTGGAGTTAAAACTATTCTTCTGGCAGGGGAGCCTGCCTTATGTACCTCTTCAAATGTTTCTGCAATGCTACTCATTGGCCTTGTTTCCACGAATGGTTCTATCTCAATCCTTTTATCCAAAATCATATCAAGGATTATAGGATAATATTCCGGCAGGCAGCCCCAGGTTCCAATAATATCCGCGTCAAATGCCATGAGCCTACCGATAGCATATTCCACTTTCTGGAGACCAAATCCGACCACGATCAATTTTCCGGTAAAGCCAAGTAAGCTCAGTGCAAGGTCCTGTCCAGCCTTTACCCCTGTAACCTCGAATATCTTCCAACCAAAATTTGGGAGACCCTGTTCCTTTGAGATACTTCTAAATTCTTTTACAACATCCTTAACCTCTCTATCAGCTGAACTGATAACAAAATCGGCACCATATGAGAGAGCCCTTTTGAGTTTTTCGGGGTTTCTGGCTATACCAATAACTGTCTTTGCACCGAGGGCCTTGGCCACCTGCCCCATATACTGACCGACACCACCTGTAATACCCATTACTACTACGTTGTCACCAGGCTGAAGATCTGCCCTCTTGGCGGCCTGATAGGGTGTTGTAGCTGCATCAGCTACCACCGCCAGATGAGATAAGGGAATCTCCCCTCTGTTTTTCACTTCACAGAGATCTACGCCCGGCACTGGAATATGGCTTGAGAAACCACCATACGGCCCAAGGCTGTTACCCGGCATGAGCTGAGCAAGGCATCTGTTGCCCCTGCCTGTCTTGCAGAGCATACACTCACGGCAAGGCATAACCGCAGGGATAATTACCTCTTTCCCTATCCATTTTTCATCTCCAGCCACGACCGTCCCTGCAATTTCATGACCTAAGGTTAGAGGAGGTTTCGAGACATTAGGGACACCATCATAAAAAAATCCAAGGTCAGTGTGGCAAACTCCACATCCTGCTATTTCCACCAAAACATCACCAGATTTGAGTTCAGGTACAGGTATAGCAGTCCTTTCTAATTTGCCCGGGATTACTTCTCCTGTTTCTTTGTCCCTCGATGTTGGCTGAACCATCTGCCATGTCTGGATCTTATCTGGTACTTCTGTCATATTAATCCTCCTTATTTCTTAGTAGTTAGTTGTCAGTTGTTCGTTGTATTTTGCCTTTTGGCACTTGTAACTTTAGGCACTTTAGCTCACTTTAGTCACTTTAGGCACTTCTTCCTGTTATATCATCCCATAACCACCATCAACACACAGGATCTGACCGGTAATATAGTTGCTTTCATCAGAGGCCAGGAAAACAAAGGCAGGCGAGACATCCTCCGGTTGACCAAAGCGTCTCAGAAGAATTCTGTTCATATAGATCTCTTTCAACTTTTCATCGGTCGTTATCTTCTCTGACATGCCCATGGCCAGAATACCTATGGATATCACATTGGCACAGACATTATATCGAGCAAGTTCTCGGGCAATGGACTTTGTCATGCTTATGACGCCCCCTTTTGCCGCACTGTAATTGATCTGGCCAACCGTGCCGACCAGTCCCGCCACAGATGTCACATTTATGATCTTGCCGTTGTTTTGCTCTTTCATCTGGCGCCCAGCCGCCTGGGAACAGAGAAATGCCCCTTTCAAATGGATGTCTAACACCTCATCCCATTGCTCCTCTGTCATTTTGAGCATCATGGCAGGACGTGTAAAACCGGCATTATTCACCAGAATATCGAGCCGACCGAATTCGTCAATTGCAGCCTGGACCAGACTCTCGGCTTCCTCCCTTTTGGCCACGTCGCCCCTGACAACTATTGCTTGACTGCCTATTTGTTTGATGGCTTCAGCCACCTCGTTGGCCGCTTTTTCATTTGAGGTGTAGTTCACGATAACCTTTGCCCCTTCTTTTGCGAACCCAAGCGCAACAGCGCTTCCAACACCCCTGCTGCTCCCAGTTATCAAGGCTACTTTTCCTTTAAGCCTCACCTCTTCCTCCTCCTTGTATTCAAGTATGTAGCTACATTATAACTACATCATAGTTACAATGGTTGTCAATAGAAAATTTACTGATTGTGTTAGCTTAATGAAAAGGGATCGTAAGATATGCCAGTCGCGGTTGATGCGATCGTTGGACAGCCTGTGCGAGGTGCTTATGGGTAGCTATTCCATTTTATTCCATTTATTGACAATTAGTATTTCTTTATGAGATATTGAAGATAAACATCAGCGGGTTCAAGTATCCCTTACAGGAGGGATCGCCGATTCAGTATTTTTGTCTTGCTCAATAAACTCAACCCAGTTTCTACGGGCCGCGCCTGCTATCAGTATGTCTTCGTGGAAATGGTAGAACCACTCCTTACAACCGATTCATCTGTGGCATGGAGGGCGAAACGAGCAGGGCTATTGCACGATGGGAAAAAATAGTATGACAAGGAGAAAATATCTTTGGCTGCTCTTCTTGGTCCCTTTCACCTCGCATTTGCTCGGGGGCATCGCAGAGGGTTGTGCTGCCTGTGTGGCGGCCGGCAAGCTGGCTAGAGAAAGTGAAAACAAGGCATTCTATGCACTGAGGATCTTTTATGAAAGAAACGGAAGAGCAGCCCTGCCAATCATCAGGCGGGCCTTGAAGTTGGATAATAATCCCCCGGCCCAAATGAGGGCAGTAGGATACATTGCTGACTTAAATGACACCGAGTCGATACCCCAGTTAGAGAAAATTTTGTCCGAATTGTTCAAAAGGGTTTCCTTTAGTAAATTTGGGGTTGAGACAATCGATTTCCAGAAACGTTGGATAGTAGCGTATGCCCTGGGTGCGTTAGGGGCACCAGGGGTGGCGGAGCGGATTTGGGAAAGCTATGACCGGTTCACCATGGCGAAAAAGACGGAAGTCCCCCATATCCTGAGTGCCCTCGGTGACCCAAAAATGACAGAACACCTCATGGGCATCATCAACAGATGTGAGGATCATCAGTTGATGATAGTAACGTTGGATACGTTGGCCAAGGGGGGAAATGCTCAGGCCATACCATTCCTTAGATCCAAGATTGTCGAATGGGAGGCCAGTGCTGCAGAAACCCCTGGATTCGTGGACGCAAGCACCGAAGTTGATTATTTTGTATTGAGCAGAAAGGCCTCGCAAATTATTCCAAAGATAGAGGAACGTCAGCGGCTGCAAAAGGGTCAACCGGAATCAAGAGAAAAACCGGCAAAGGGAAAAAAACAAGCAGGGCCATCGTATTTTTCACCTCGATGACCGGCTCGATGATCCACATAATCTTTTCTTTGCGTCTATTCAACACTGAACTCAATGGCCTTCACATGCCTGCCACGTATAAAAAAGTATCCTTTGCTGTAGATGCCCGTGAACCCGTATGCCCAGTTTTTGGGTAATAACTTGCCAGCATCGCTCTTGTCTTGGCCAAAATCAAAATCATCGAGCCCGCGTAGGAGAAAATCAAGATCATCACTCTCGCCTTTGTTATCATCACTTTCGCCTTTATTACGAGTATCATTGATGCCTTGCTTGAGTGTCAGAGTTATGCTATTTTCTGTGGGAAATTCCATGGATTTGACGTCCGCAAATTTAATAGTCGGTGCCGTTTCTCCCCGGAGGAAACCCACATCATTGTACAGTTCGAAAACGGTACCCTCACCTACCCCTGACGAAGGTACTGCCCGATATGGTTGTGAACTAATTCTGATCAACTTAGCCACCGGGACCTTTGTGCCGTCAGTGAGCACAAGGGTTGTCTCATAGGAAAGGGGCTTCTCCCATTTCATAACAGCAGGGTCCTCCTTGAACGTGAGCTTCTTCACATTATCAAATTTCCGGCTTAAATATCCGACATTGCTCTCTCCTCCGATTAGCTTTGATGCAACCTTTCCAGAGATAATTTGCCTCTTTGCCATCCATTGATATATGGCTTCGCAATTTTCACCCTTGACCTCGACAGATATCAGGTTCTCCGGTGGAATAGCGATTTGGAAGGTATCGGTAACAACAGTTAAACAAAAGCGAGATTTATAGAAACCGCCAGGTTCGGAATGAACAAAGACATCTCTGATTTCCCATGCCATACCAGCATTGTCTGTTAAAGTGGCCGAGCGATCCTGGCGGTCAGCGCCAAAAACTGCAAATGGTAGACCCGCCAGCATAAATACAAATAAAAACACGATCTTTTTCATTTTGATTACCTCCCTTATCTCATATGGAACCATATCTTGAGCGAAGCGAACTGAGTTCGGGTTTTTGCGGCACGAAGCCGATCTCAGGCGTATTGATCTGAACCAGCGAGTTGGTCGGATTGTATTCGATATTTAATGTCCTCTCTTTTCCGGGATATTATTGACTATTTAGGCTTGGGAATCAAGGGGCGAAGTAAAGGAATCTGCTTTTCTCTGAGGTGATTCGCGAAAATAATATCTTGGGAGAAGGGTTGAAAGGGATAGATGATATGCCCCAGCGATGATTCACTGTAATCGGATAATCACGGTCTTTAGGGAAATGACCCCCAGAAGGGCCTCGCTGGGTTTCTTCACAGACAATACCGGGAGAAAGGGATCAGGAAGAGTAGTTATCGTGTAATAGATTCGCAGGTTTTACCCTCCATGCGAAAGATGAACCCCTCTTCAGGGGTGGGCTCTACTTTAAACGTCCCCACGCAACAGACCGGGTCGAGACGGTAAAATTTCGTGGGCTTTGCCATTTCTACAAAGACATATTGGTTATATTGCGGACGCGGTCCATAGCAACAAGTTTGAGTTGTGCGCAGGAGGCAAAAGTACCGAATGGAGCCACCCTCCTGCAGAGGATACATGAACCCGACCAGTCGGACCTTGCGGTCGTTCAGTTTTCTTATGTTCTCGGGAGGTAGTGAATTGCTATCCGCATCGTATTCCCAGGTCATGAGGGTTCTAAAGGTAAGTTGAAGTTCTTTGCTGGAATCCACAACGACAGAATCTTCATCGATGCCGATCGTTTCATGTCCCGCTGGACCTTCCTCTTCGATCACCCGCACCTTGGTCCCTTTATTGCCCCCTCTTTTGACCGCCTTCTCTTCCGCCTCAGATATGTTCCAAAACCCTTGCCCTAGGGAGACCAAAGCAAAGCTAAGAATCGCTACCATAATACATTTCTTTTTCATCTCCTACCTTCAATTCCCTTTGTCAGGAGGTATCTTACTCGAATCTAATTAAGTGATGGCGACAAAATAACTTCCCCCAATCGATGTGTATGCTATCAAAACCTAAATCCGAATACCGAAACAAATTCAAATTTCAAAATCCACAATGTTTCAAACATTAGCAGTGTGCCTCTACTTCGTATTTGGTATACCAAATCTTCGAAACATATCGTTTTGAATTTCATATTTTGGTCATTCGATATTGTTTCGAGTTTCGTGTTTAGAAATTCGGATTTATTAACCTCTCGTTTTTTCCCTTTGAAGGAAAACCTTAGGAAAGTTATTTCATCTTCATTTCTAATGATTTCCAGGGCCGTGCATTGGATCGTATCCCTCAGGGTATTTGATCAACAGTTGATGGCGAATGCCTTTGAAAACCAATTCTCCTCGAGCCTCGAATTTTTTCACGTCTCTCAACCAATCCGCTTTTGCGATAAAACGGGAGCAATGCCCAACCTTCTCTCCACCCAGCTTCATTGGATTCGCTTTCAGAACCAAAATCCTCTTTCCTTGACCGGGAACGGTCACTGTCAGGGGGATCTCTTGTGCCTTGATCGGGACAGAACGACCGGTGTCATGACCCCCACCCACCAACCAGGCCTTCAATGTATCCCCCTCAAGGCAGATCTCAATATGGCCGGTCTCACACCTGCCGATCACATTGAGCACCCCTCCGTGATGAGCCTTGTGATGACCGTGATGGTGGCCCTCCTCACCGTGGCGATGACCCTCCCCACTGCGGTGTTTATCAACAATGGCTGAATAAATCAACGGGCCACTAAAGATAACCGTGGTACTAAAGCTGACGAATAAGAAGAGCAGCTTCTTTCTCACAGGAATTCTCCTTGTACCACGATTTTTAATACCCCTCCGTCTGCACAGGGTTCTTTATTGCGTCGTGGAAAACCACGTCCTCTTGGCGTGGTCAGAGTCCGTTGGCTTTGCCTGGAAGGGAATACCCCAAAAAAACTCTGAAACAACAGACACTATGAACCCCCTCTGGGGGTAGATCAAATGCACGTCCTTTGGGCGTGGATTCTTTACTGGGATCAAGAAATGGGTGAAAGGTTCTCCAGAACGCCCAGGCGGTAAGCCTGTATCCCCGGGACCAGCCCACCCAGGAGGCCCAACAGGGCTGCACCCGGAATCACCAACCAATCAATCATAGACAGGTAACCGGCCGTGAAACCCACCCCAGTTTCCACCTTGATAAAGTGGGCCCCCATTCCAATCAACCAATGCCCAAGGGTCAACCCCAATATCCCGCCCACAAGGCTGATGATCAGGGCCTCTGCAACAACCAAACCCATGACGGTTTTCCGGGTCGCCCCCAATGCACGAAACAGTGCCAGATCGCGCCTCATCTCCCTCAGGGCTGAGAGCAAAGAAAAGAACAGGAACAGGGCAGAGAGGACCGTCAGGATGATCGCAATGGCAATCAGCACCCGGTCCATCCAGCCGATGATGTTATGGAGTCTGGGCATCACTTCAGCGGGAACAACGAGCTGATTGCGGTCCGACTGATTGATGGCAAACTTTAAATCCTGAATACCAGGATGCAAAGCGCCTCCCCGGATTCGCTTGATCTTAATGTAAGCCCCGCTGATCTCACGGTATTGCTCCTGTTCCGCCATGATCGCGGTCTCCTGAGGATGGCCCTCGAGGCCATAGAAGGTCTCCAAAGGAATATAGATCGCCCGATCATGGGGTGTGCCGGTCGGGGCAAGGATCCCCACAAAAGCAATCTTGTCCTTCTCATGCACGGGATCGCCTTCCTGCACGCCACATACCGGGTTAAATGTCTGCCCTAATTTTATATTCAATTGCTTGGCGGCTTCCCATCCTGCTACCGCCTCATGGCTTTTACTGAAAGGACGACCCTGCCCACCTTGCTCTTCGGAAAAGAAGAAGGTCTTCCCCGGCAAATACTCAAACTCAGTTAGAAATCTGCTGTCAATCGCATTGACCCTGAAGCCGCCATAGGAATGACCGACCACAAAAGGAATCGCCTGGGCGACGATTCGCTCCTTCTCAACCTCTTTGAAATAAGTCCATTTGATTTTCCCTGGCATATCCTCGAGATGATAAATGGCATTCAGGACGATCTGAAGCGGTGATCCCTTTGGCCCCAAAATGGCATCCACCCCAAGCCCCACCTGGGTGAATGTATTATGAGACTGTTCCTTGAAAGAGTAAACCGCCACCAACAGGGCGATCCCCATGGCGATGCTGATGGCCGCCAGGCTGTTGGAAAAACGATGATGTTTAAGGCTTTTGAGAACAATCCTCCAGAAACTCATGCTTTGCCCCCCAGCGGGCCCTGATAAGCGCGGTTGAACTCCAGGAAAGTGACGGTCTTTTCAAACAGACCGATCACCTCCCGTTCGTGTGTGACCATCACAAGGGTACAACCGTGTCTGTCGCAGATATCCATCAGTAGTCTCAGGACATCCTCTTTATTGACAGGATGCAATGAGGCCGTCGGTTCGTCAGCCAGAAGCAGCTTCGGCCGATTCGCAAGCGCTCTGGCCACAGCCACCCTCTGCTGCTCCCCAGAGGACATCTGGGAGGGATGGTATCTTAACCGATGGGAAAGTCCAACCTCGTCCAACAGGCGTCTGGCCTCTTCAGGGTCGCTCTTGCGCAGAGAAAACGTCATGCCCATAAGGACATTTTCCAAGGCTGTAAAGCCCTGTAGCAAGTTGAAATTCTGGTAAATATAACCGATATATTGAGCCCGGAATTGATCCCTTTTGGCCTCTGACATCCCCTCCAGGGCGTGCCCGCATACAGTGAGCCTTCCCCTCGATACCGGTAAGAGCCCGGCCAGGGTATGAAGAAATGTGGACTTGCCTGAACCTGACGGACCAAAGATCGCTACCTGCTCGCCTTCCTCCACACCCCAATGGGAGATATCCAGGACCTTCAGGGGTTCTTTACCCCTGTCAAATACGATTTCAAGAGAATCGAGCTCAATGATCATGCTTTATCTTCCCCCTACCTAACCTCCATGGCCTTAGGCCACAAGAAGCATGAAAATGTCCTTTTTGAATTAACTTTTTTGTGACGATAATAGTATAGGGCAGAGGCGTTTGTATGTCGAGGGAAAGAGCATCGCAAGAGGTGGCGATTGCATTTGGTACGGCTATGGCACTATGGCATTTAATCCCGTTCATAGCATCAACAAAAGAGGGGTAAGCCGATGTTGGCTAACCCCTCTTTCTTTACAACTATAAGTTTTTCTTTCTTAAATTGCAGAAACGGTCCAAGGGAATGACCGAGTTACTTCAAGGCAATAGGGGACATCAAACCTCCTGTAGCATTCCAGAAGTTCAGAGGAGGCCAGACATATAAGAACTCATAAACGCCATCCTTCGCACAATCTTCGGAGAGTTTGTCCAGGTTCAGCAGTTCCTGCAGGGGGCAACCCAACATCGACAAGACCGCCACGTGAAGCGGGATCAGCGGCACCTTGTAAAGCTTGTTGCATTCTTCCTCTACCGGAATAATATGTTCCACAGCGATGTTGTCTGCACCGAGAAGGCCTATCTTTTTTTCCTGGATCCATGCTATGGTCTCGCATCCTGGTCCGGGTTCGCCATCGGTCGTCGCACCCCATCTCAGGGTCCCCCCTGACTTGATTATCTTCTCCGACCAGTGCTTCATGAAGCCTGTGCGGATGAGAACGGCGTCACCCGGTTTGATCTCCACGCCCTCCCACTTGGCGCAATCATCCAGATCCTTCGGGGTGATTAAGTATTTATCGCCCAAATAATCCACCCCTTTGAACCTGGCCACATCCAGGAGCACTCCTCTTCCTGCGCAATGAGTCAGAAAAGCATTGGCGTTGGCCTTAACCGTCCCTTTATCATGAAAAATAACGTCTTTGACGGGATACCCATTATAAACCTTATCGCCCCACCACAGGTGGACCAGGGGATCCACGTGCGTCATACTATGGGTCCCTACCTTGATGACTTCATCGCTGTAAGCCAGCCCCGGTTTTTCTGCAGCAACAACATCTTTGCCGGACCAATTCATGAACCTCTCGATGCCTACTCGCATACCCCATAGCGGGTATGAATTAGGTTTGCATTCCCAGGAGCATGGGATGATTTTCCCTTTCTTGACCAGCCTTGCGGCTGCAACAAGTGACTCGGGGGTATTGTAATTAAGGGTACCTACCTCATCGTCAGGTCCCCACTTTCCCCAATTATTGGGCCATTTCTTGTATTCACTTACAGGGATCGGATCAAATGCCCAAGCGGCTACAGATAAGCTCAGTATGAGAATAATTAATCCACCTGCAAACCCCAATTTCTTTCTCATTTTTTTCCTCCTTTTTTTTCAGGTTTAGATCAATCAGATACCATTCACCTCGTCATCTCAATACCTACATCTTATAATACCTTTTTCCACCCCCTTTCTTTTATTATTAAATTGAGGCAAGAATTTCCCATGAGTTTTCCGATACAGGTATCTCAGAGATAAAAAAACGCTACTCAGCTTCTGGAGGGATTCTCGCCTCATTCCTGCCACGGCTTCGACAAGACATTTAAAAGGATTTTCATCTTATCATCGGTGATGACTTTTCCCGATTTTAAGGCCTGTTGATGAAAGTGACGAGGCAAACGATCTTCATGTGGTCTCAAAACCTAACAAATATTGCTGCAATGGAACGTATTCCGGCTTAATCATATAGGAAGATTATAATTGAGTGTCAAGAAAAAAGTAAGCATGATAAGAAATTTTATTTGATTTCCAAATTGATTTAGTTTATGAATGCTATAATTCTTTTAATGCTAATAAAATCAAAAAGTTATTTTGAGAAATTTCTTATGAATCTTGGAGGGGCTATAGGCTAGATAAAAGAATAGGTAAACCTCTTCGATCATCAAGAATGTAGGAAAATGAACTCTCTCTATGGCATAAGACCATGGCTTAAGCTTTATCCAGATTGGATGCCACACGATTTGAAACTGAGTTCCACCACCGCTCTCGATCTTTTTCGGACTTCGGCTCACCAGCAGCCTCAAACTCCCGCCGTCTATTACTTCGATCAAGAAATATCATATAGGGAAATCGATCAGCACTCCGATAGTCTTGCTGCTGCCCTGTCAAAACTTGGAGTTGGCAAAGGAGATCGGGTCATTCTTATTCTTCAAAATGTACCGCAGTTTCTCATAGCCCAATATGCGACCTGGAAGGTAGGAGCTATCGTTGTTCCTTTGAACCCTATGTTCAAAGAGAAGGAACTAACTTACTATCTTAAGGACTCAGAAGCGAAAGCCCTCATCATTCTTGACGAGGTTCTTAGCTCCCTAGATCGATCCTTTTTGAAACAGACATCAATTGAGACCATTATCATCACCTCTTCTCTTGACATGCTACCTTCTGGAATTGAGCCCCCTAGATTGTTAGAGGGAGTGAAAAAAATATCTTTTCCGGGCACTTTGGATCTGATGGAGCTGTTGCATCGTTACCGCGGTAAGGAAGCAAAAGACCCAGGGCTATCTCCTGACGATGTAGCTTATTTGACCTACACTTCTGGAACAACAGGGCCTCCAAAAGGAGCGATGAATACACACGGAAATCTTGTATTCAATGCCCGAGTATATAAAGCGAGTGTACGAATGGATGAAAGCGATGTCGTCCTTGGTGTTGCACCTCTATTCCACGTAACAGGCGAGGTTGCTCACTTGGCTATTGCAGCATTAAATAGTATCCCTGTCATTCTCTACTACCGGTTCGATCCAGAGGAAACATTGCGGCTGGTAGAACGTTGGAGAGCAACGATGACAGTCGCCTCGATTACCGTATTCATAGCCCTGATGAATCATCCTGATATCAAAACCCGGGATATTTCCTCTTTCAAAAAAGCCTATAGCGGGGGGGCACCTGTTTCATCGGCTGTCGTAGATCAATTTGAAATGCTCACAGGGCTCTATATATACAATGTTTATGGTATGACAGAGACAACATCTCCTTCCCATATTACCCCTCTAGGAATGCGCTCCCCCGTGGACCCCACTAGTGGCGCCCTTTCTGTTGGCGTTCCTATCCCAAATAGCATTGTGAAAATTGTGGATTTAGAGAAGGGGACCAAAGAGCTTGCTCCCGGAGAGATCGGGGAAATCGTAGACAAGGGACCCATGGTGGTTCCAGGATATTGGCGAAAACCAGAGGAAACAACCCATGCCATCCGGGATGGCTGGCTCTATACCGGCGATGTTGGCAAGATGGATAATGATGGTTGGTTTTATGTGGTCGATCGAAAAAAGGATATGATTAACGTTTCTGGATACAAGATCTGGCCGCGAGACGTAGAGGATGTACTTTATAAACATCCGTCAGTTAGAGAAGTATCAGTTGTGGGAGTGCCAGACCCTTATAGAGGAGAAACTGTTAAGGCATTTATAGCTTTAAAAGAGGGAAAAGAGGGCTTAGTTTCGGCGGATGAACTCATTACCTTCTGTAAAGAAAGAATGGCCGCTTTCAAATATCCACGTCAGATCGAATTTGTTGACGAAATTCCAAAGACATTAACCGGGAAATTCCTTCGCCGGGTGTTAAAGGATAAAGATCAGGATAATACTAACTCAAAGTAAAGATGTTGCATCATGGATTCCTGTTTTTAAAGTCCAGTAAGATGTTTTTAGGGAGATTGAGTAAAATTCAATATACTTTAATGGTAAAGAATGTTAGCTTTGCTAATGCTTGTTATTTAATGAGCTTACAAATAGATAAGGGTTGCCATTTTTAATAAAGTAACCCTGCTTATGGTGAACATTAAACCAAAATAGAAAAGCAGAACAATCTTTACTCCAACAAGGCATACCACGGGCGAGAAATGGTATGCCCATAATTCCCTAAAAAAAGGAGGTGAAATAACGATTAGTAGGGATGATTAAATGAGAAACAAGGCAGGGGTATTTTCATTTTATGGTTAATAATTCAGGTTAAAGAAGGAGGGATAATTATGGCGAAAAAAAAGAAAATTGGAAGAAGGGAATTTATCAAATCTGCAGGAGCAGTCGGGATTGGATTGGGCGCTGCAGGACTTTTAGGCGGTTCTGTCAAAGTCAGAAAGGCAACTGCTGCTCAAACACGCTCAATCCCTAAAACGCCAATCAAGGTGGCATCAGTAAGTTTCCTGACGGGAGCGGCAGCAGCCCCCTTTGGAATCCCCGGGGATAATGGTTATAAGTTATGTGCTGATAAAATCAACGCTGAGGGCGGCATCTTAGGGAGAAAGATCAACCTGAAAAGTTATGATGAGTCAGGCGGTGCTGATACCCAGGTCAAATTAGCCCGGAAATTTATTATGGAAGACAAGGTCGACGTCATTTTGGGCTATATCTCATCCGGAAACTGTAAGGCAGTCCTTCCCCTGAGCGATGAGTTAGGGGGACTGATTATAGCCTATGACTGTGGGACTCATGTCCTGATGGAGAAACAGCGCTCCCCTTACACGGTTCCAAAATACACTCTCGGGTTTCGCAGTTCTGCCCATCTGGGGATCGACAATATTGGTTTAGCCCGCTATATCAAACAATATTACCCTGGTATCAAAAAGGTCGCGGCAATAAATCCAGACTATGCCTGGGGAAGGGATAGCTGTCTCATATTTGAAACGGCCATAAAGAAACTGATACCGGGCGTGAAAGTAGTTAAAAAACTGTGGCCCAAACTGTTTACCACTGACTATACGGCCCATATCAGTGCCCTCATCGGTTCTGGAGCTGAAGTCATCCATTCGGCCCTTTGGGGCGGCGATGCCGTCACTTTCACAAAACAGGCCATTGGAATGGGACTGTTCAAAAAGGCTCGTGTGGCTTACTCTCGGGGCGAACCCTACCCGCAGGAAGTTGGTATGGATTACCCGGAAGGGCAGATCATCTGCTGTGCCGGGACCCACTATTTTCTGTACCCTCCCAAGGAGAACTGGCCTTTGAACAAATGGTTTGTGGAGGAATTTCAAAAACGCTACAAAAAATATCCCACCTATCCGTGTTATCATGCTTATCAAGCCATATATACCTATAAAGCCGCTGTAGAAAAGGCGGGCTCACTGGTTGGTGGTTGGCCATCAAAGGAGGAGATAAGCACGGCTGCATCCGGGCTGTCCATTGAAACACCCTCAGGCATCCTTACAATAGGAGAGGATCATAACGGCAGAGAGGACGTACTTGTGGGGATCTCCAAAAAGGTAAAGGGACAT
>DAOVAK010000770.1 GCA_030671095.1 Deltaproteobacteria bacterium
ACAGGAAGGAGTGCGAAGCATAGTGATACACCCCGAAATTTATATCTTTGAGTCTGTCGATCTTTCCGCCTGGGAGCGCAGACAATACCTACACTACGTCATGCGAGTATTCGTAGGAGACTCCGGGGGCATGGGACTATGCTGAGCCTTCAAGGGACTATACAGAACACGGGAGACCCTGCTACAACCATTGCAGGTCACAATGGGGGCATAGAACGAAGGAGAACTGGAGTGATATGTCTTAAGGGTAGCAGGGAGTCGGACTCTCTCATAGTAGTTAAGAACCGCCGAAGGACAGAAGGCCGTAGCCTAAAAGACGAGGTCGGGGAGCGAAGGAGAGAGCCAGGCAGGGAACTTGTGAAAGGGAAACAAAGCCAATGATGCGAAACATGAAAAATGCTTTGTCACCAGAACTGTCACGAGTGCAGGAGAGAGCAAGAACCAACAAGAGGGATAAGTTTACGAGTCTGGCCCATTATCTGACTGTAGAAATGCTTCACCGATCATATGATCGCTTAAAGAAGGACTCTGCAGTTGGAATAGATGGTGTTAGCAAAGCCGATTATGGAAAGAACCTGCAGGTGAACCTCGAGGATCTGCATTGCAGGTTGAAAACGATGAAATACCGGGCAACGCCGGTATTACGAGTCTATCTGGAAAAGGAGGATGGAAGCAAACGTCCTCTGGGTATGCCAATAACAGAAGACAAGATAGTAGAAGGAGCGGTAGTAGAGATATTGAGTGCCATATACGAGGTGGATTTTCATGGATTCAATTATGGATTTCGACCGGGAAGGAGCGCTCATGATGCCTTACAATCACTCCAAACGGCATTGCAGAAAGGCAAAGTAAACTGGGTGCTTGATGCCGACATAACAAAATTCTTTGATAGTATCGACCACAAGAAATTGATGTTAGTACTCAGGCGGCGTGTAGTAGACGGCAGATTACTCCGAATCATAGGGAAATGGCTTTCTACGGGTTATGTAGAAGAAAGTGGACAGCGGGTGAGAAAAAAGCAAGGTACCCCTCAAGGCAGAATCATATCACCGATGTCAGCAAACATTTTTCTGCACACGATACTGGATGACTTTGTCCACAGCTGGCGGAAAAGCGAAGCTGGAGGAGAAGTATACATCGTAAGGTATGCGGATGATTTTGTAATAGCAACGGAGAGGAAAGAAGATGCCGAGAGACTTCTGGAAGAGATGGAAAGGCGATTTGAATCTTTTGGGTTAAAACTGCATCCGGAGAAAACCCGCCTGATCAAATTTGGTCGGAAATGGGTAGAAGAAAACAAACGTGGAGGGACTAAACCGGACACATTTGATTTCCTCGGATTCACACATATCGCAGGAGTTGACAGACAGGGACACTACCTTGTAAAACGAAAGACGATGAAGAAGCGTCTGAAGAGAGCCATGAAGAGAGCTTATCAGGTGTGTAAACGAATGATGCACAGCCCCATGAAAACACAACACGAAAGGCTGAGTAAAACTTTGATAGGTCACTATAACTACTACGGAGTAAGGGGAAATTTTGAGGCGCTAAAGAAATTCCACTATGAGATATGGAAAATGTGGTACAAAAGGCTAAAGCGCAGAAGTCAAAAGGGAATGGCATTCGAGAAATATGTCAAATATCTGGAAAACTTTCCTCTTCCCAAGCCAAAAATTACACATCCTGAGGGCTGGCTCTTGGTCAATCCGGGTTACCTGCTTGGAAGAGCCGGATGCGGTAACTCCGCACGTCCGGATCTGTGAGGGTGAAATTCAGCAATGAATGAACTACTCGACTAAGTAAGATCACATCGGATTATCCATAATATTAAATCGAGATCAAATCCGGGATAATCCTTTGTTCTA
>DAOVAK010000083.1 GCA_030671095.1 Deltaproteobacteria bacterium
CGGAGGTGGAGATGTTTGCAGGCAAAATGATCCAGCTCGGCAAAGCGCTTGATATTCCGGTTCCTGTAAATGAAGCCTTTTTTAGAATAATAAAGGTGATAGAGGAATATTATGATTAGGACAGGAGCCCGGAGCATCCCGGAAAAAGAGAATTTGCCTCTAACAAACTTGAACCCATAAACCCTAGGGCAGCTAGCAAAGGGATCGCTGTGGACAGGGATGATGTGCAAGGACTGATTGCCCAACTGGATTCGCTGTTTGAAGCCGCATCCGTGGCCATTGTAGGGGTACCCAGAGGAATGAAAATGGGCAAACTGTTCCTCGTGGCCCTTCTGGAACAGGGGTTTCCAGGAGACATCTATCCTGTCAATCCACAGGCAGAAGAGATCGATGGGCTCAAGGCCTATCCCAGCATCTCGGCCATCCCCGGGCCTGTGGATCTGGCCATCGTCCTGGTTCCACACGATCATGCCCTCCCCGTGGTCAAGGAGTGTGCGAGCAAAGGGGTGAAAGGGGCCGTGCTCTTCACCGCGGGATACAAGGAGACAGGGACGGCGGAAGGCAGGGCCCTGGAAGAGGAACTTGTGCGTGTGGCCCGTTCTTCAGGCATGCGGCTCATCGGGCCCAATGGCATGGGCCTGTACTGCCCCAAGACAGGTCTTTCCTTCTTTCCACAAGTTTCCAAGGAACCCGGAACCGTGGGCATTATCTCCCACAGTGGATCCCTGACCAATATCCTGGGGCGTCTGGCCTCCCAGAAAGGGATCCGATTCAGCAAGGTGGTAAGTTTGGGAAATGAATGTGACCTGACGAGTGCAGACTTTCTCACCTATCTGGGAAGCGATCCTGATACACGGGTGATCGGAGCCTATTTAGAAGGTATCAAAGACGGTCCCTTTTTCCTCAATGCCCTCAGAAAGGCCTCGCTGGAGAAGCCGGTGATTCTGTGGAAGTTGGGGCTGACCCAGGAAGGGGGCCGGGCGGCGGCCTCTCACACCGGGGCCCTGGCTGGCTCGAGGGAGATATGGGAAGGTGTGGTTCAGCAAAGTGGGGCTGTTCCGGTAGTGGGATTCGAGGTTTGGGTGGACGCCTTGATGGGATTCTCGTTACTCCCTTTTGGGGTGGGAGACCGTGTGGCGATCATTTCCGGGCCGGGCGGACTGGCCGTGTCAGCAGCCGAGGCCTGTGGAAACAATGGACTCAGGCTGGCTCGACTTTCACCAGAGACGCGGTCCGTTATGGCCAAGTTTGTTCCTCCCACAGGCACGAGCCTTCAAAACCCTGTAGATGTGGGGCTTACGGCATCCCTGGATGTTGAAATATATGTGCAGGCAGCGAGGACTGTTGCTGCAGATCCCGGGGTGGATACCGTGGTCATTGCGGGCATAGGGCTGAACCCCGGGGGAAACCAACGATATACGGACGCCGTGATCCAGGCCCATAAGGATTCTCAAAAGCCCTTTCTCATGGTGAAAATTCCTGGATTCGACCCTGCGCTTGCTCAAAGGTTCTGTGAGGCGGGAGTTCCGTTTTTCGAGACAGCAGAGCGCGCCATGAGCACTTATGCGAAGGTCCGGCGTTATCAGCTCTGGCGTGAGGCAGGGGGGGCGTCAGGCTCCAAGGATTGAATGGTAAATTCAAAGTTCGTGCTGCCGGTGGCCATATATCTGTTGTCTTCCGTCAAACCCACATCTTCACTGGCACATAGTAGCTCGCAATGGCTAATGATTTCATTCTCAGCCAACAACATCCCAAACCCCCTCAATAAACGCTCTTCAAAATGCTCCATCGCAATTTCCTGGGCGCTTTTTGGGCCCCGGCCCAGGATTTTCAGGATGTGGGCACACCTCGAAATGTGATGCTCGATCAATTCATCCACCCTTGCAACCAGATTCAGCGCATTCCATTGGCCGTCATAAAAAAGCCGATGTGCCGGCAGAACGAGCAAGTCAGGCAATTTTTCTCCAATCCCCCGTAGTTTTTTGAGAGACTTGATATAGGCTGTGAGCCCGTAGATGGATTGGGCAGAGGTATACTCCGGCTCCAGTACCTTGCTCACATCCTTGAAGAACGCCTCCCTCGAAGGAACGGGGGTAATACCTGGGAGTATGGTGTCCCCCACAATAATCGCCTCATCCCCCAACAAGATGGCCAGGGAATCCGGACTGTGCCCCGGCACATGATAAATGTGTGCCGTGTCGCCCATCTCCATGTCGGTGTCTCCAATCGCTTGAATCTCGAGCTTGCTCCGCTCTCGTTGATACTCGAGACAGTATTCGGTGGTGTAGGACTCTGGCATAAAGCAGCGCCAGCATGAGGCGGGAAAATGCTTTCTGCCATCCGGAGGTGCGTGCTCCGGATAGTTACGAATGAGGCGACCATAAGTGACATGGGCCTTAACTTTGGCTCCAGTCCGTTGCGCCATCTCAAAGAGTCCACCATCGTGATCCTCGTGGCCGTGGCTGATCAGAATAGAATCAAGCGCTTCAGCTGAGAGGCCAACAGACGCCATCATATTGAGAAGCGTCTTGCCCATACCGTGTTTGCCGGTGTCCACCAAAAAGGGTGATCCCGTGAGTACCACATAATTCCACGTGGGACCCAGATCCCATCCGCCCCCATAGAAGTTCTCGGTGGGGAGACCGAAGATCTCAAGGCCGGAGGGGAGCCTGAACCGGATCGGCATATTGTTCCCGCTGGCATCACCTTTTGCCAGGATTTCCACCATGTCCTGGAGCATCTTTCTAGATCTCCTGTTTAGCTTCTGCTGTGCCAGAAACCAGTTTTTTCCGCAGGTCCGAATACCGAAGCAGGGCCTGAAGCGCCCCTGCCGCACGAGTCGGCTCTGGAAACACCGCAACGCCCCGCTGCAAAAGTCCCCGTATGAACTGATCCTCAAGGCTGCGATACGTGTAGCCCACAAAAAGTTTGTCAGAATTATTTATGAGGCGTACAACAGATTCGCACTGCTCATCCATGAGTTTGCTGCTCTGCTCAGGGATCTGGTCCTCAGGGATCCCCATGTGTTCCAGCGCTCGCCGAACCACCTTTGCCACCGTAAGAAAATAGACGAGCAATATGTCCACGTTGCTGTCCTCAACGAGCACCTTGGGGATGTCCGTAAAGTATTGCAGAGGGTCTTTGATAAAGGTGAGATCCACGGGGTTGTTTCTGCTACTCGTGTGAGGGAGTAGAGAGTCCAGTTTCTCCAGCGTCTCAACAGAGAGGGGCGGAAGTTCAAGACCCGCCCGACCGCAGGCGTCAGCTGCTGCGGCACCAGGCCCACCTGAATGGGTCTGAATCACCACCCTGCGTCCTTTAGGGGTGGGCAAACCGCCCAGGGCCCAGCAGAAGTCAAAGAGTTCTGTGACGGATTGGGCCCGTATAATACCGGCTTGACGAAAGATGCCCTCATACAAAAGGTCCGGTCCCGCCATAGCGCCGGTGTGAGATAAACTGGCACGCTTCCCTGTCTCAGACCCGCCCACGTAGAGGGCCACAATGGGCTTGTGAGGAACAATAGACCTTGCCATGTCCACGAAGGCCCTGCCGCGCTTGATGGCCTCAATGTACAGGGCAATAACCCTTGTGTGGGGACAGGCCCCCAAATATTCCAGACAGTCCACAGTGTCGATGTTTGCCTCGTTTCCAACGCTGAATGCCGTGCTGAAGCCGAGGCTATATCTTGAGAGGTAATTGAACATCTGGGTAACAAGGCTCCCGCTCTGAGATACCATGCCAATGTAGCCGGGAGCACCTTCATGGGGTAAGAAAGTGGTATTCAGCTTGTGGTGCGGGTTGGCCACGCCGATGCAGTTTGGGCCCAGAAAGCGAATACTGTATTTTTCTGCAATTTCTCTGAGGTGCTGTTCCAGGTCCACGCCTTCACCGCCCACCTCCTTGAAACCACCGGAAACGATGATGGCACGCTTGATGCCCTTCTGGCCGCATTCTTCCACGGTCTGAGGCACAATACGTGTGGGGAGCACAAGCACGGCCAGATCTGCCACCTCGGGCAGATCAAGGACGCTCCTGTATGCCTTGAGATTTCTTACCTGCTTTTCATTGGGGTGAACGGGATAGATGGCCCCTTCAAAGCCAAGCGCCTGGGTAGACGCGAGCAAGTTGGTTCCCATGGAAGTGATACGATTGGATGCCCCAAAAAACGCGATGCTTTTGGGATTGGCGATAGGGTAAAGGGGGCTCTCTTTGATTGAATCCAGCATATCTCTCAGTTTCTCGCACGGCTGATGGGTCCTGCAAGCAGCAGGCAGACAAAAAGAAAGCCCTGCATCAGCAGGGCCCACGCTCTCTCATTTGGAACCGATGCTTTATTAGCCTAGAGGATTATCTGTATTTCCCAGGAAATGTCAAGCCTCTTCTCACTTTTGGCTTAACAACAGTTGCTGGCATATTACAAGAATTCATTGAGCAGGTATTTATATGCGTATCCTTAGGATTTAGGTCTGGCCTTTCGTTTTTTGGGTATTAGATTGAATATACACACATCTCGTTCTCGAGATAACCGTGCCTCAGATGTAGAACAAATTTGTTCTTGTGTTCCGGAGCGAAATAGCGGAAAATTCCCCGCCGGTTTTCTTGAAGCGACACATTGGAGCGAAAATGCCCTGGTCTTTGGCGTTCTAAATCATTTACACGGAGTAGCTCATGACGGAAGCGACGACGCAACGTCTCTCATTTTTGGATCGGTATCTGACGCTGTGGATATTTGTAGCCATGTTTATTGCCGTGTGTTGGGGATACTTCTTCCCTGGCATTCGCAACGTCATAAACTATTTTCAGGTAGGGACCACCAACATCCCAATCGCCATAGGCCTGATCCTCATGATGTATCCGCCTCTTGCCAAAGTGAAATATGAGCGATTGGGTGAGGCATTCAGAAACGTGAAGGTCCTGGGCCTCTCACTCATTCAGAACTGGGTCATCGGGCCCATTTTGATGTTCCTGCTGGCCGTCCTGTTTCTTTCGGGCCATCATGAATATATGGTGGGCCTGATCATGATTGGTCTGGCCCGTTGTATTGCCATGGTCATCGTCTGGAACGACCTGGCCGCAGGAGACCGGGAGTACTGCGCCGGACTGGTGGCATTCAACTCCATCTTTCAGGTCTTTTTTTTCTCTATTTACGCGTACATATTCATCACAGTGGTCCCCCAATGGTTGGGACTAGAAGGCGTTGTGGTGGAGGTATCCATTGGCCAGATCGCTGAAAGCGTGTTTATCTACCTTGGTATTCCTTTCCTTGGTGGCATGATCACCCGGTTCATCGGTCTGAAAACGAAAGGACGCACCTGGTATGAGGAGAAATTCATTCCCAAGATCAGCCCGATCACCCTGATTGCCCTGCTCTTTACCATCCTCGTCATGTTTTCCCTCAAAGGCGAGTACATCGTCCAACTCCCACTGGACGTGGTGCGGATCGCCATACCCCTGTGCATCTATTTTGTAAGCATGTTCTTTGTCTCCTTCTTCATTTCCATGAAGGTGGGCGCGACTTACGAGCAATCCACGACCCTGAGCTTTACGGCTGCCTCCAACAATTTTGAGCTGGCCATCGCCGTCGCCGTGGCGGTTTTTGGTATAGACTCTGGTCAGGCCTTTGCTGCGGTCATCGGGCCCTTGATGGAGGTGCCCGTCTTGATCAGTCTCGTGAACGTGGCCCTCTGGCTCAAGAGGAAGTATTTCCCCTATGCCATGGAAACGCCTTCCGGCGTATGCCACGTGACCTGTCAGCCATGAAATAGATCATCATCCTAAAAGAACCTTGCAATCCCAGATAATTGATAACCCGTAATAAATAACCGATAACTGATAACTAATAACCAACAACACGTTGAGAGAAGCCCCGTGCTTTTCTCATTGATGCAAACCCAGATTTGGTCTAATGTTTGGTATCGTTCATAAGTGCTGGAATGTGATGCTGTTTATTCGGAGGCATTGCCGGAGATTCCGCTAGCCGGTTTCTTTTTGAGATATCCCCTTTCGAAAAGGCTCATGGCCTCACGCTGAAGACTAGAGAAGTGGGAGAGGGATTATAGCCATGCCAACACTTTTGAACGTTGCTTAATCTTTGGATGTCAATGAGGGGTGGACAAACCGAGACATGGAAGCGGTGATTTTTGACTACGACGGAACCCTGGTTCATCTGAATATCGACTTTGGCGCCATGCGTCGGGACGTGGAAGAGGCCCTGGATGCGCACGGCATCAAGCCAGAAGATCTGAAAGGGTTTTACATCCTGGAAATGATCGATGAGGGGACCGGTCGTATCTCGAAAGAGAGCCGTTTGCAAGGTTCAGCTTTTTACAGAAAGTCTTATGAAATTGTGACCCAACATGAGTTGGCTGCCACAAAGGAAGGGAAAATTCTCCCAGGCGTGGTCCAGATGCTCGAGCTTTTGCGGAAACGGGGGGTGAAGGTGGGCGTCATCACCCGGAACTGTGACAAGGCCGTAAAAATGGTGTTTCCGCACCTGGAACGTCTTTGTGACGTATATATACCTCGTGACGGGGTAAGTCGGGTCAAGCCGCACCCTGACCATCTGGGCCTGGCCTTAGAGAGGTTGGGTGTGGAGAACGCCATGCGCTGTTTGATGGTGGGAGACCACGTGCTGGACGTGGAAGGGGGAAAACGTATGGAGATGAAGACGGCCGGCGTATTGACAGGAAAGACCACACGCCGGCAGTTTATAGAGGCAGGGGCTGATTTTATTTTGGATGATGCAACAAAAGTCCTTGACCACATCTTCGGGGAGTGAATGCCGTGAAAAGGGATCCGTTACCCACGGGAAAACTGGACGTTCACCTTCTTGGTAAGTTACTCAAACAATATGCCATAGCTGATGAAAGCGTCCTTTTGGGCCCGGGGGTGGGAGAGGACGCGGCTGCTATAGACTTGGGCGATAAGGTTCTCATCGTGGCCACGGATCCCATCACCTTTGCCACCCATGAGATCGGCTACTACAGTGTCATGGTCAATGCCAATGACGTGGCCACCACCGGGGCCGAGCCGAGATGGTATACGGTCACTATTCTCCTGCCCGAAAAAGACGCCTCCGAAAGCCTGGTGGATCGTATTTTTGAGCAGATCCATCGGGCCTGTGAGACGTTGCATATCTCTGTCATTGGGGGACATACGGAAATAACCTATGGCCTTGATCGTCCCATTCTTGTGGGCCAGATGATGGGTGAGGTGCAGAAAGAGGCATTGATTACCACGGCAGGGGCAGAACCCGGAGACGTTATCCTCCTGAGTAAAGGGATCTGTATTGAGGGGACTTCGCTTATCGCGCGTGAAATGGAGAGAGATCTGTCTTCTCGCGGCGTGTCCCGGGATCTTGTTGAGCGGGCCCAACGTTTTCTCTTTGAGCCGGGGATTGGTGTGGTGGAGGAAGCCCGATTGGCCTGCCAAGCAGGTGGCGTTCACGCCATGCATGACCCTACGGAAGGGGGGCTGGCCAATGGGCTACATGAGCTGGCCATGGCAGCCGGCGTTGCCGTTGAAGTGGAGATTGACCGGATTCCCGTCTATGAGGAATCGCAAGTCCTTTGTGAGACCTATGAGCTGAACCCCCTGGGCGTCATTGCTTCAGGCTCCCTTCTCATTACGGCATCTCCGCCTGGCGCTGAGAAGATATTGGACAGGGCAGATCGGGGTGGTGTGGCCATGAGCAGAATCGGCCGCGTCATGGGGCGCGGAACGCCTTCTGTGACCATGCTAACCCCAGAAGGAGACGCACCGCTTCCTTACTTTGACAGGGATGAAGTGGTAAAGATATTATGAAAAGCATTGTCCAACCTATCCCTACCTATTCAATTCCTTAATCCCTTAATTCCTTGATTTCTCAATCGTAGCTAAGTGTCGAGTATTCCTTGACATTTCAATGAAATTAGGGTATTTTATTAGGTGTCGATCAGGCGTGGCTCGCTTGTTTGAGGCGCCTACGGCCCCATAAAAGGGGTTTGAGGTACCCAAACAGATCGTAAGTTTTGTGTGAGGTTTCAGGTTATGGGCAACGGATCATACCAACTCATTCTCGAAGGCGTGGCCGAGGGCTTTGATTTGGAGGAGGTGAAAGCGAAGCTGGCTGCGTTTTTCAAAATAAAACCCGAGAAAGTGGAAGCTTTCTTCGGGGGGAAACCGGTCGCGGTCAAAAAGGGGTTGGATAAGGAGACGGCCTTGAAATACAAATCCGTCTTCGATCTTGCCGGTGCCACATGTCGCATTGAGGGATTGGAGGATGAGGTCCCCGCTCATATGATCGAAGAGCTGGAAGGCGCTGATGGAGAAGATGATATTCCCGCTCACATGATTGAAGATAGACCATATGCTGAGGAAAAAGAAGATGATATTCCTGCTCATATGATCGAACAAGGAATCGACACGCAGGAAGAAGATGGCATTCCCGCTCGCAGGATAGAAGAAGCAGCAGACGCTTCAAAAGCGAGTGAAGAAAAGTCCATGGTCTGCCCAAAATGCGGGTACGAACAGGCAGAGGCGCGCACATGCGTACGATGTGGCGTTGTTGTGGACAGATTCTTGAAGCTGATGGAGAAGAAAGAGAGGGAGCGGCAAGAAGAGGAAGAACAAGAAGAAGTACAACCGGAACTGCCAAAGACAGCTTTAGGAATAGACAAGAAATTTTACGAGCAAGTCGCTGAACAGGAGAAAAAGGCCACAGACCGAACAGGGTTTATCAG
>DAOVAK010000359.1 GCA_030671095.1 Deltaproteobacteria bacterium
CGGTGTGTTATCCCTACCATAAGAATATGGATGCAGAGATATTCATCATTAAGTCCCTCTTTATCCAAAACGCCATAATGCTGATCTCTCTCGGTGTGGTGTTCTCTCTCCTCATTCACGCCATCATCAAAAAGAGGCCAAAACACACCGCGGTGTTCACCATCTGGTTGGCCTTGGTCCTGTGGTTTTTTAATAGTACCATTTTTGGGTTCAGTGCTGTATCTGTCCACCGGGACAGAATAAGACTCAGCTACGGGATTCTCTCTCTGAGAAATGATCTGCTGCCGCTCGACTCTGAATGGAAAGTGGAGACGTATTTGTCCGGCATCAGAAAGAACAAGCGACTCTATCTTATTACCATAGGCGGTCGCCAAAGCATGAAGGTCAAAGGAGCAGATAAACTGCGTCTCCTACAGGACATCGGTAAAGCCGTAGATCGGATGAAGAGTAGGACAGACAAGGCGAAGAACTTCTAGCATAAATGGGGGCAGAAATCTCCCAAAAACTGATCCCTCTTACATCTGGTTTTTGCAGTTTCTAAAACGGAGGTAGATGATGCCAAGGAAAATGGATTTTGAAACAAAGTACAATGCCAAAGACGCACAACCATTTGAGCAGAAAAATGAGATGTTCAAACGGGCACGATGGGAACCTGAACTGAAAGAGGCCGGACGGAGCTATTACGGGATTGTCACTCCCCAAGACAGTCCCGGTTTTCGGCACGAAGACATTTCCTTTCGAAATGCGGGCTGGGGCTTGGAGATGGGATTTGCCCGTGGCGTCATTGAGAAGGATTTTGGTCTCTACAGCTGGGAGGATAACACGCAGGGCGTGAACGAATTGCCCGGAGGCCTAAAGTTTGATTCCAGTGATCTGGAATACAATACCCGTTTGGTCAAAAAGGCGGCCAAGCTTTATGGAGCCGATATGGTGGGTGTCAGCAAATTGGACCGGCGCTGGATCTACACCAAGGGATTCCATCTGGTTAAACGCACCGAATATGACATTCATATCCCGGATGAATACGCGTATGTCATTAGCATGGCGGTCGCTATGGATTATGACTACTACAAATATACCCCCACGTTCATCGCCGGCGCTGACACAGGTCTGGGTTATTCGAAAATGGCCTTTACGGCGGGACTTCTCGCCAAGTTTTTACGGCAGTTGGGCTATAAGGCGATACCCACAGGAAATGATACGGCCATGAGTGTGCCTTACGCCATACAAGCCGGTTTGGGTGAATTGGGACGTAACAACATCTTGATAACCCCAAGATTCGGACCACGCGTGCGACTCTGCAAGATTTTCACTGACTTTCCGCTGGTATGTGATGGACCTATAGAGTTTGGCGTGACCGAATTCTGCGAGGCCTGTAAGAAGTGCGCCAAGCACTGCCCACCCCAAGCGATCCCCCACGGGCCAAGGACTGTGGAACCGGTCAACAAATCCAATGCGGGCGGAACCTTCAAGTGGTATTCCGATCTGGAGAAGTGCTTCAAATTCTGGGCCAAAAACGCGTGCGATTGCGGGAACTGCATCCGGGTTTGTCCGTTCAATAAGCCCGACGGGGTTCTACATGAGGTCACTCGCTGGTTCATCGAACGATTTCCGAAACTGGACGCTTCAATTGTCAAGGGCGATGATATTTTTGGGTATGGCAGGCAGGCAGACATAGAGGCCTTCTGGCATGAGAGTGATTAGGACGATGTGATGAAGTCTTCTCTATGGATGACCGGAACCACAACTCCCTGCAGTCAGCCTTGAATAACTGAAAAAAGAGATCTTCGATGGAGAGGATTGCAACGAACTCAGACCTGGAAGATGTCTTCTTCCAATGTGGTGAGAACCTCATAGCCTTCCTGGGTGACCAACACCGTGTTTTCAAACCCCACTGAGCCTTCCCCTGGGAAAACGATCTTGGGCTCCAATGCAAAGGTCATCCCCTTCTCTAATGGATACGTGTGTCCCTGGGCAAGAAAAGGGGGTTCATTGAGCTCCAAACCGATGCCGTGGGCAATGAAGCGGGTTTGGAGTCCTGGCGGACCCAGATAACTGTCGCTGTAACCCAGTTTCTCTGCCATTTGAATGCTCTTTTTGAAAAGTGCCTCACAGTCGGCACCAGGTCGTGTTTCTTCCAGGACGGCGTCGTGAATCTCCCGGCAGGCCTTGTAAGCATCACTGAATTTTTTCCCCATCTTGCCGATGGAAAACATACGGGTCTCGTCCACCTGGTAGCCGTGGTAGCAGATTCCAAAGTCCACCAAAATGGGTTCATGGGCCCTCATGACTCGGAGGCTCGCCCCTACAGGGAAAGCAGGGGAGAGTCCCAACCCGCCCATCGGGGAATCAGATTGGCTAACTATCCCCCCGCTAAGACCGCTTAACACGTGCCAGGAGTAGGCCTCATAGTTGAGGGATCTGACCCTGAGGAGCCCCTCATGGCCGTGCCTCTTAGCCGCAGCTTCCAGAAGGCCCCCAAACGCAATCTCGGTCATCCCTTCCTTGAGGATCTCTTTGGCTTCCTGGTAAACTTTTTTCCCTATCTCTGCGCCCGCCCTCATGAGTTCGATCTCAAAAGGCGATTTGACCTTGCGCGTGTCCCTCATGACCGAAGAGCTGTCTATGAGCTTGGTGTCTGGAAAGAGCTCTTGGTATCTTAAATAGTCCCTTACGGGAAGGACATCCATGGGCAGACCAAACACTTGGGGGAGCCTGCCCCAGTGGCTGCGTATAAGGGAAGGGAGGTCACGGGTTGATTTTAGGCTTACGATCTCCTCAAGTGGGGATTCTAATTTGGCCCTTTCCAACTCCCTCCTGATCATGAGCAATGGTTTCCCCCCCAAAGGGACGAAAAGGAGGCCATCCTGTGTGGTGCCGGAAAGGTAGTAAAGGTCCATCTTTTGGACCACCAGGAAGGCCTCTATCCCCGCCCTTTCCATATGTCCGCTAAGCGTGTTCCGTCGGTCTTCCAATTCCTTGCGGGGCGTGTATCTGAAACCGAGGGACTCGGTCAGCGGCTTCAATTCCCGCCTCACCCAGTCTTTGTGGTCCATCTTCATTCCTTTCGTCATTTTTTCTCGCCGTTGACCTGAGGCATTTTCACTTCATCTAATAAAAACCATATTCCATAAGGGCTTCCCTGACCGCCTCAAGATTTCCTGGAGGTGCCATGGGGGGCCATTCACAGGCAGGCATCAGGATAAACCCACCTGGACGTCCTTTGGCCTGGCTGAGGCACCTTTTGGCTTCCTTCTTTACCTCCGCTTTGGTGCCGAACTGAAGGATTGTGGTGGACATATTCCCTGCCAAGATGATTCGTTCCCCCAAAAAATCCCCCGTCTCTTTCAAGTCCATATCATCCCCTATACTAAAGATCGCCCTTTCCGGGACAGGGACCTTTTTCCAGTATTTGAGATTACGCTTATGATCCCCACAGAGGTGTATCATGGTTGCACGCACGCCACTCTCAAGATAAAGTCCGTGCAGTTTCGTTATGTAGGGTAGGCAGAATTCTTCAAAGGTGTCAGGGGAAAGGACGCGATTGGATTCCAAGGGGACTTGCGTCGTCACGCTACAATGTCTGGCCCCGTATTTCTCCAAAGTGATTCTAGCCACCTTCGCATTAAAACGGAGCACCTTTTCAGCCAGGCGGTGCACGGCTTCAGGATGTTTGATCATCCACTTCATGAGCCCCGTACTTCCTAGAATGGAACCCATGGGAGACATAATACTGGCCGAGGGAAGTTGGGCCGAGAAGCCGCGCTGTATGCAGATCTCGTTAAAGGTATCGAAATGCCTGAACCAATCTGTTTCTAAGGGATCAGGCTCCTGGAGAGAATTTACCTCCCCAGGTTCCCTAATCAGGGGTTCAGGGGTGAAAGGGGTCATTCGCTCATCTGTTTCTGGCCAACCGATCTTTCCACCGAACTCCCAAGCCCCATGATCCGCCCAGTCATATGCCGGCCTTATACTCGCCCAAGGATACGCCTTCATCGTCTCTAAACCCGCCTTGAAGGCGATATGGGGCTTGGTAAAGAAATCATAGAGCTTTACGCCGTTATTGAGAGCAAGGTAGCCAAGAAAGAAGGGTATGAAGGGGACTCTATCAATGGG
>DAOVAK010000226.1 GCA_030671095.1 Deltaproteobacteria bacterium
AAGTTGGATGGTGGATGGATTTGAGCTGGATCCGGTGGCGGGTGTGAACGCCGTCAAGACAGGGGAAAACGTGGCGAAAGAGTTTGGCGTAACCAGGGAAGAGTCTGATGCCATGGCCTTGAATCGCTATCAAAAATATACAGACTCTCTGGCCAATGATCGGGAATTCCAAAAACACTATATAATTCCCATTGAGGTGAGGATATCCAGGAAGAAGGCCATTCTGGTTGAGGAGGACCAGGGCATTACCCCTTGCACCGAGGAAGGGTTGGCCAAACTGCGACCAGTGATTCCCGACGGTATTCTCACCTTTGGCGCACAGACCCATCCCGCTGATGGTAACGCCGGCATGATCATCACTACTAAGGAGAAAGCCGCTGAGTTATCCACAGACCAGGGCGTGACTATTCAACTCATCTCCTATGGGTATGCAAGGGCCAAAAAGGCCCACATGGCTGCAGCGGTTACGCCCAGTGCGGAAATGGCCCTGCAAAATGCAGGCATCAAGGTGAAAGACCTTGGTGCAGTCAAAACCCACAACCCCTTTACCGTCAATGATGTGGTCATGGGGAAACTCATGGGAATCGATGAAAAGACTTTCAATAATTATGGGAGCTCCCTAATATTCGGCCATCCCCAGGGGCCAACAGGCATGCGTTGTATCATCGAAATGATCGAGGAGTTGGTCATGAAAGGCGGAGGCTATGGTCTGTTTGCCGGATATGCTGCTGGGGATACTGCCGCTGGAATGGTCTTGAAGGTGAACTGATCATCCTTAGAACTTGACCTATAAAAGCCTAGGAGAGGATCTATGGAACAGAGAAAAAAAATATTTCCAACATTTTTCAACCCGTTTCTCATAAAACCGAGCCGAACCCTGCCTGAGGAGATGGCGGTGATCGGCGCTGGCACCATCGGTCCTGATATCGCCTATTATTTAAAGAGCGGACTCCCTGACAAAAAACTCTTTCTGGTGGATGTGGCTGAGGAACCCCTCAAGAATGCTGAGAAACGGTTTCAGGGCTATGCCCAGAAGGCCGTGGCCAGAAAAAAGATGAAAGAGGAGCAGACCCAAGCCGTTTTGGAAAATATCACCTATACGACCAATTACGAAGAGATCAGCAACTGCGATCTGGTTATCGAGGCGGCAACCGAAAACCTCGACCTGAAAAAAAAGATATTTGAGATGGTGGAAGGGATTATCAGGGAAGATACCATCATTACGTCCAATACCAGTTCCATCCCGGCGGACAGAATATTTTCAAACATGAAACATCCTGGAAGGACGACGGTGACACATTTCTTTGCGCCTGCCTGGCGTAGCCTTGCCGTGGAGGTCATCGACTGGGAAGGGGCGAGTCAGGAGACTATTGACTATATGTTCTGGTTCTTTGCCCAGACCGGCAAAGCACCGGTCATCACGGACAATGTTATCTGTTTCATGTTGAACCGGATTTTTGAAAATTGGGTGAATGAGGCGGCCCACCTTCTCGATCAGGCTACAGCGGCACAGATCGATTCGGTTGCGCAGGAGTTCGTATTCGCAGGACCCTTCTTTGTTGTCAATATGGGGAATGGGAATCCGATAGTCTATGAAACCAATACACGAAAGATGGAAGAGGGAGACCACTACAGGCCGGCTCCCATTTTTCTCTCTGTTGAAAGGTGGGCCGTTCCCCGCCCGGGCACCAAGGTGAAAGTGCCGGATGAGCTGAGAAAGAAGGTTAGAGACCGAATGCTGGGCATCGTATTTTCTCAAAGTTTCGATATTAGCGATCGGGGCATCGGATTGAAGGCGGACCTCAATTTTGGTTGCCAAGTAGGTTTGGGTTTTAGAAAAGGGCCTTTTGACATCATGCGGGATCTGGGTGAGGAAGAAGTCAAAAGGATCTCACAAGGATACAGTGAGGAGCGCCCCGGCTTTCCTCAAGCCAAAGAGGCTTTTCAATCCTACCAGGATTTTAAACGATTTATTCTGGTGGACGACATGGAAGATGTCAAAATCCTTACCATCAGGAGGCCTGAGGCGATGAATGCCCTCCGTCTTGAGTTGTTGAACGAGATCCTGTCGGTGCTCAAAGAGAGTGCAGATGATTCAGCCGTCAAAGGTTATATCATAACCGGATACGGTACGCGCGCCTTCTGCGCAGGAGCGGACATTGGTAAATTCCCCGAAACCCTTGAAGATAAGGGAGCGGCAGCAAAAAATGCAAGAGAGATGTCTGAGGTACTGCACTTCATGGACCAAATGGCGAAACCAGTTGTCGCCGCTGTTAATGGTATGGCCCTTGGCGGCGGTACGGAGTTGTCTATCCGATGCCATAGTATAGTCGCCACTCGGAATGCAACGTTTCAGTTTCCCGAGATAAATTTCGGCATCTTACCGGGGTTGGGAGGGTGTGTCGTCCCCTATCGCAAATGGCCTGAGAGCGCAGCCCTCTTTCACGAAATGATCTGCCAAGCCAAAATGATCAATGTCCAAGATGCAGCAGAGATAGGAATGGTGAAACAGGTTGCCGAAAATTATACAGAGATGATTGCTGCTGCAGTCGAGGAAGTGAAAAATTTAGAAGGTAAGATTGCCAGGATACCGGATGAGCCCGTGGATATCCCCGAAGTCAATATCCCGGATAAGCCCATGGCAGGCCCATTGCCTCTCAGCAAAGAGGCCGTTTCCATGACCGCCAAAATCATTCACAAGGGAGCTGCAGCCAAAAGTTTTGCTGAGGCCCTGGAGATCAATTACCAGGGAGCGGGTGAGATAGCCTGCATAGAAGCCTCAAAGGAAGGAGTCACTGCCTTCCTGGAAAAAAGGAAACCGGAATTCAAAAAGTAGAAGGTTTTATATGATTATTGGAAAGGTACTGGCTCAAAGAGCCATGATCACCCCAGAGCGAGAGGCACTGATTTTCAAAGATAGGATCTTCACCTATCGTCAGCTTAACCAGCGGGCCAACCGTCTGGCCAATGCCCTCCTCAAACTTGGCGGGAACAATGGGAGAGGGACCGGAGTACGCATCCATTGGGTCCATGGGTTCAACATTAGGTAATGGGGATTTAGAGAGCGCTATCTATGCCACAGAGCTGTGTAACCGTTACGGCCTGGATACCATCTCAACCGGTTCCTATATCGCCTGGGCCATGGAGCTATATCAACGGAAAATTATCGATGACTCCACAGTCGGATATCCACTGCGCTGGGGAGATCAAAAGGCCATTATAAAACTGATCCATCAGATTGCCCACCGGGACGGATTTGGAAATATTCTTGCAGATGGAGTATTTGCCTCCGAAATATTCGGCACTGAGGGAAGCGCGTTCCTTTTACCTTTTACAGATAAAAAACCTTCCCATTGAAATGACAGATGAGCGTGCACCGAAGAACTTTGCCTTGGGCATGGCCACAGCCACCCGTGGGGCGTGCCATATGATAAGTCGACCGTCTCTTGATGTAATCGGTCTCCCTGAAACCTTGCTAAAAGACCTTTATGGTGGGGAGGTGTCGGCGTTATATTTGGATTATCACGGCAAGGGGCGAATGGTATGGTGGTACGAACGCCTTAATGCACTCTGTGATGCCCTTGGCGTATGCCGATTTCTTTCAGTTTTTAGTAGCCCGAATGCGCCTCAGGCAGAACAGCTTTCTGAACTGTTATATCGGGCCTTTGGAAAAAAATTCTCTGCAGAGGAACTTTGGGATATCGGGGAGAGAATCTGTACCCTGGAACGGATGATCCTCATCGGAAATGGCCTTGACAAGGATAATGACACGTTGCCGTCTCGCTATTTTGACGAGCCCATTCAAGAGGGGCCAGCTCAAGGTGAAGTGATAGATCGGACACAATTTAATGAAATGTTGGAAGAATACTACTATCTACATGGATGGGACAATCTTGGTGTCCCTCAAGAGTCAACACTAAAGCGCCTAGGGCTTGGAGAAATAACATCAATTAATGCAAAGCACCATGAAGATTAGGGTAAATTCCGAAAAGTGCAGCGGTTGCCATCTATGTGAAATGGCCTGTTCGATACACCATCTGGGTGTGGTCAACATCAACCGTTCTGCTATTTACATCCAAAAAGATGACCTAGAAACCAGTGCCTGCCAACCGGTGGCATGTCACCAATGTGAAAACATGCCCTGTATGGGGAAAAACAATGAAAACTCCGCAGAATATCGAGTCCGATTTATTTGGGAGCGGGCGCTATCTGATGCATGTCCTTTTATGGCACTCTTTCAATGGGAAAATGAGGTCTACCATTGTGACCTGTGCGGGGGTGAACCTCGGTGTGTAAGGCTATGCAGCACAGGAGCTATTGAGATCGAATATGATTAAAGCAAGGGGTGTGGGGATAACTTTGGTTAGCCCTAATAGGAGACAAGGCTCGGTAGAAAGGTAGCAATCTGCGGGAAAAACACAAGTATAGCTGTAACAATGATTAGTGCAGCAAGGAAGGGGAATATCCCCTTAAAGATAACCTCAAGGGGTATCTCAGGAGCAATCCCTTTGATTACAAATACATTTACCCCTACCGGCGGTGTGATAACGCCCATCTCGGCTACCAGCACAATTATGACCCCGAACCAGATCGGATCAAAGCCGAGCTCCATAACTACCGGGAAGAAGATGGGGATGGTAACCACAATCAGGGCCATAGAATCCATAAAGAAGCCACCTATAAAATAGATGAAGATGATGACCCCCATGATAGCTATCCGGTGTATGGCAAGCCCCCCGAGCCAGTCAGCCAATATGAAGGGTATGGTAGATACTGCCATGAAATGACCAAAGATTACCGCCCCGGTGATAATGAATATAACCATACAAGCTGTTCGCAAGCCGTCCTTGCCGGCCTCAATAAATTTCCGCAAATTAAGCTGTCGTCGAGCCAAGCCAATGATCAAGGCGCCGGCGGCTCCGATTGCTCCAGCCTGAGTGGGGCTGAACCAGCCGAGAAATAATCCTCCGATGGTCAAAAGGAATAGAATTATGGTCTCAATAATTCCCGTAATTGCTCGCAGCTTTTCTTTCAAAGTAGTTGGGGCTCCAGGGGGGCCGATGGCAGGATTGCGCAGGCAAAGAATGGCCACTGTTGCGGCAAAAGACAGGCTAAGAAGCACCCCCGGCAATACCCCCGCGATGAAGAGCTTGCCTATGGATTCCTCGGTCAATATCCCGTAGACAATGAGGATGGTGCTCGGTGGGATAAGGATGCCGAGCGTGCCGGCCGCAGCAACGGTACCGGTGGCTAATGTGTCATCGTAGTTATACTTTTTCATCTCCGGAAGCGCTATCTTGCCCATTGTAGCTGCCGTAGCTGCGGTTGACCCGCATATGGCAGCAAAACCGGCACAGGCGAACACAGTAGCCATGGTCAGGCCGCCACGCAACTGCCCTACCCAGGTATAGGTCGTCTTAAAAAGCCTTTGGCTAATTCCCGAAGCGAACGCGAAGGTACCCATGAGGATAAACATGGGGATAACAGTGAG
>DAOVAK010000193.1 GCA_030671095.1 Deltaproteobacteria bacterium
AGGCAGAGATAAAGTAGCTGAAAGCTCCCCAGTGAAACATTTTTCTGGTTTCACGGGGTAAACATAGCTGATAGCTCATAGGGGCAGGGGGGATAGCAGAGGGCCCCAGTGCAATAGGCTTCTCATTCCACAGGGAAAGCATTGCACCCCAGTTGAACACCCTGAGGGTACCCGGTTCAACGGGGCGCGCGGGGTAAACATGGCGCATAGGGCAAAGCAGGTGAAGCAGGAGGGATAGCAGAGAGCTGATAGCTGATAGCTCCCCAGTGAAACGTTTTTTGGTTTCACGGGGCAGGCATAGCTAATAGGAGGAGGAGCGTCCCGCAGAGCGGGACTTGAGGAGCGCAAAGCTTGAGTGGCGCTGGTGCAACCACCTCATTGAATCACGAAACTCCTTGTGCCCTCTATTGTTCAATCTCCCTAGGTAGAAACAATGGTGTCTTTACCAAGATCTTGCATATTTGCCCCTAAAGGAGTATTAAATGCCTACCCATCTCTGCCGGGCCGAAGCCTTTGGCGAAGGCCGATCATCCCCGTCCTAAAGGACGGGGCATTCTGGCGAAGGAAAGTAAAGGCATTCTAATGCTCAGCCTATCAGCTTACAAGAAAGAAAGGAGGTCGCTATGACAAAAAAGGTTATCAATGTTTCCAATGCACCTAAACTTCCCTTTTCACCAGCCATAAGAGCCGGGGACTTTATCTTTATATCAGGCCAGGGTGGGTTCGCAGATGCCGAAGGAAAGGAGGTAAAAGGAATAGATGCCCAGACAAGGCAATGCCTTGAGAATATAAAGAATGTCTTGAAGGCAGCCGATGCATCATTGGATGATGTGGTCAAGGTGACCATCTTTCTAAGAAATGTTGACGATTTTTCCAAGATGAATGAGGCGTATCAGGGCTATTTTCCTCAAGACTACCCTGCCCGCTCAACAGCGGTAACCGGCCTAGTCGTGCCCACCATGCTCGTTGAAATAGAGTGCATGGCCTATTCACCCCAGCATTAAACCTGCTCAGACAAAGGGGTCCTGTCTTCACAGGCTGTTGCCGAAATCCCTTTTCGCTGGGTTTAAAACCTTGTTTGACAAATCCAAGGCTCACTCCAGGCGATGTCAAAATTCGCCTTTCGGGCTTCTAACAGTTGACATCGCTTATCTTCCGCAACGCCAAGATTTGTTGGCAAAAAGATGTTTAATGACCGCTCAAAGGAAATTCCGTGAGTCCCTGATGAATCAGATTACAGGCGCACTGAGGCGGACCATGGCAGTAGTGGGATCTGCCAATGGGGCCTAGATGCTGGATACTAGTACTGAATTGCAGAACTGAGGGTAACAGTAAATCCGGATCGGACCCACGATTTTGCCATGACCATCATGTTTTGGCCACGCTATATTGGAGTGCGCTTTGCGCATGAATCTTTGACGTGTCGAAGAAAGGTATTCCGAGTTCTTCCCTGGTAAGGAGCAAAGGTATTTCAGTGCAACCCAGGATCAATCCTTGTATTGAATCCTCCTCTTTCATCCTCTGAGCTATTTGAAGGAATCGGCCTCGCGTCTCCGCCAACATGATGCCTACACCCAACTCACTGCGGATCTTTTCGTAGATGTAGGCCTGCTCGTCCTCTCCGGGCACAGCAATGGAGATGTTCCGCCTCCGGAATACATCCTTATAGAAATGGGATTGCATGGTAATGAGCGTGCCAATCAGGCCTACCTTCTTTAATCCGCGCCTCACTACCTCTTCAGATGTCTCTTCAACGATGCTTAATAATGGAATGGGGGACTTTTCTCTCACATGGTCGAAGACCATGTGAGGGGTATTTGCCGCTATAAGACCGAATTCGGCGCCTGCCCGGGACAAAGACTGACATGCCGCCACCAGCTTGGTTGACAGCTCCGGCCAGTTGCCCTTTTCCATACTATGACGACATTCTTCTAAGTTGAGGCTGTATATGACAATCTCAGGGTAATTCCCCTCCAAATCCTTGTTTTCATAGCAGAGGTCAATGATAACTCGATAGTAATACAGGGTGGCTTCAGGCCCCAGCCCACCAATAATACCCATTCTTCTCATCTATCCTATCTCCCTTCTCTTGTTTCGTGGCGTGAACTTTCAAAATGACCATGGGATGATGGAGAACCAAACGAGCCTTTGGGGCAGGCAAATCAAGGCAACATCTCAGGACCGACACGGGAACCAATCTCGTTACCGAATGTTCAATGGATATTGGCTTGACGCAATGATTTGAGATTGAAGCCCTAACACTGTCAGGCCCTCGATCTTGATTGGGCTTTACCGGGCTGTTACCCTTCGGTGCCTCGCCTGAGCTGGTCTTTGCCTATGGATGTGAGGTTAACGATGGCTGAGCAGGATACTGTCATCCTTAAATTGTTCCCCTGAAGCCTGTTCAAAAGCGGTCACGAGGTCATTCACTGCAAGCGATCGCTTTTCCTCCTCATCCATATCCACTACAATCTTCCCCTGATGCATCATCACCAGCCTGTTGCCGTACTTCAGGGCCATCTCCATATTATGAGTGACCATTATGGTGGTCATCCTCTCGCGCTCCACAATCATCTCGGTTAAGCTCAGCACCGTTTGCCCAGTCTTCGGATCCAACGTGGCAGTGTGCTCGTCGAGCAGCAGGATGGCTGGTTTACTAATGGTGGCCATAACTAGAGACAAGGCTTGTCTTTGCCCCCCTGAAAGCGTACCCGCCAAGGCGGTAAGGCGATCTTCAAGGCAGAGTCCCAGGGGGGTTAGGGCTTCATAGAATAATTGCCGTCGCTGTTTGTTGATCGCAGCCCTAATGCCTCTTCTCTTGCCGCGCAAAAGAGCCAGGGAGAGGTTTTCCTCAAGGGTCAGGTTGCCTGCAGTTCCCACCCCGGGCTGTTGCCAAACCCTGCCCGCATAAGTGGCATGCTTGAACTCCTCGAGATTGGTTACATCATCACCATTGATGATAACCCTGCCTCCTCTTTCAGGAGGGAAGACACCAGCCACAATATTGAGCAGGGTGGACTTGCCTGCACCGTTGCTGCCGATAATGGAGATAAAGTCCTGGTCATAGACGGTCAGGCTGACGCCATTCAGGGCGATGACCTCATCTACAGAACCTTGGGCAAATATCTTCTTTACATCCATGAGCTGGAGTACGACGTCCTTTTTAGTAGCATTCATTATCAAGAACCCTTCCCTCACATTCTTGCCGCCGGGGGTACCCACTCATGGCGGAGCCTCTTTTTCATATATGGAACTCCCAAGGCGACAATTACCAGTAACGACGTGATCATCTTCAAGTCGCCCGCCGGCATTCCCAACCTGAGTGCGATGGTTATGAACAGCCTATAGGCAAAGGTGCCCGCAAAGCAGGCCAATAAAACCGAACTGATTCTCCTGGGATGAAACAGCGCCTCACCGATGATTACCGCGGCCAGAGCCATCACAATCATCCCGATCCCCATGCCCACATCACAGAATCCTTGATTCTGGGCTACCAAAGCTCCGGCAAGGGCAACCAAACCATTTGAAATGGCACAACCGAGCAAGACGTTTTTGTCGGTATCGGAACCTAACCCGCGGATCATTTGCTCATTGTCTCCCGATGCCCTCAAGGCCAGGCCAATCTCGGTTCGTAAAAACCGATGTAGCAGAATAAAGAATACCAGGGCCACGATCGCGGCAAAAGTAATGGACAGCGCCATACCTTTTAGTCCCAAAAGCCTGCCCACCAGATCGAAACTGTTTACCTCCCGAAGCAGCGGAACGTTGGCCCCGCCCATGATCCTCAGATTGACCGAATAGACCCCCACCATCATGAGAATACCTGACAGGAGTGCGGTAATCCTGAGCTTTGTATTGAGCAATCCCGTTACGGTGCCTGCGCATGAACCCGCAAAAAAAGCGGCAATGGTGGCCACTAGGGGATTCACTCCTCTCACGATAAGCACCGCAGCAATAGCGCCACCCAGTGGAAAGGTGGCGTCTACGCTGAGATCAGGAAAGGAAAGAACCCGGAATGTAAGGTATACGCCTATGGTGAGCAGCCCGAATATCAATCCTTCATAGCAAGATATGGACAAAACACTTAATAAGACGTCCACTTATACCTCCATTGCCTTTTGCAGGGTTCCAGGTGAAAAATCCGATAATACGTCGATTATCCCATTATTCCTTTTTCCGAGACGCTCTATTTATCCACGACCTTGGTCGCTCTGGCCATGACGGATTGAGGGATCGAGACACCCATCCGTTTCGCCGCCGAAGGATTCACATGCAAGTCGCCCATTTTGCCCCTGTGGACAGGTATGTAAGCCGGGTTTTCCCCCTTCAGAACACGGGCCGCTATTTTGCCGCTTTCTCTGCCCAGCACGTAGAAGTCTATACCACAGCTCGCAATGACGCCTCTCTTCACCTGGTTGGTGTCAGAGCCGAAGAGGGGGACCTTGTTGTCCTCACAGACCTTGACTACCGCTTCGAGGGCGGAGGTGACCACATTGTCTGTGGGAAACCATACGGCGTCCACCCTTCCCATGAGCGACTTGGCCGTGACCATGACATCGGCCGAGGTAGCTACGGTGACCTCCACAATCCTTTCAATACCCAGGCCCGGCGCCGCCTTTTTGAGCTCTTCTATCTGAACCTTTGAGTTGACCTCACCCGCGTTATAGATTGTCCCCAGCGTCTTCACATTGGGGCAAATATCCTTAACCAGCTTTACCTGGGCACCCACATCCATCCAATCACTGCATCCGGTCACATTGCCACCCGGTTTGTCCCAGCTGTCCACCACCTTGGCGGCCACCGGATCGGTCATGGCGCCAAAAACAACCGGTATGGCGGTCCCTTTCGTGGCGGCTGCAATGGCCTGGGTACATGGGGTTGTTATGGAATAGATGAGGTCTTTCTTCTGTGAAACAAACTTTTGGGCAATCGACGCCACCACACTCATGTCGCCCTCTGCATTGGACTTGTCGTACCGGACATTGTCCCCTTCTTTGAAACCCTCTTCAGCCATCTGGTCGATAAAACCTTTTTGGCAGGCGTCAAGCGCAGGGTGGGTGATAAAGTTGGAAATACCGATCTTATAGACCTTTTCGGCGCATACACCCGTAGTGGGTGATGCCAGGGCCAGCGCGAACATAACGCAGACAATACCGATAAATGGCCATGTTCCTTGTTTTTTCATTTGGAGACCTCCTTTTTTTTGATTTGTAAATTTTTCATAAACTCCCTCACACATCCTTGCCCATAGTGGTTGCCAATTCATCACCTCCTTTAAACTATCGGCCATCCTAAGGCATTTTCCCCTACCGGGTGACCTGCTGTTCTAAAAAACTGTCCGGATAATGCCCTGACTTCCAGACACTTTTTGTCAATGAACGGGTCAAGATTGCTTTTGACTCTTGCTCAGATAACCTTCCCACTGCTCGATGTGGTTTCTTATGTGAATAAGGCACCTCCCAACATTCAACAACCTTAGCAAAAGGGCTATAGGCTAATTTGGCTACTAGCTGATCGCAATTAACAAAAGGTGTAAGGCGATTTAGCATAAATAAGAGCGCTTCGCTTAAGGAGCGTCCCGTTGTACTGGGACTTGAGGACCGCCTCCGCTTGAGGATTAAGGGCGCAAAACAGGCAGAGAAGCTAAGAGTGCATAGAACAGGAGCACGAGCCTGGCGCATGAAACTGTTTCAGCCGTGTGTAATGTATTGAAAAAATTCGGGAGAGTCAATACCAAATTCTATCCGCAGAAAATACAGGGGCACATTAGGTAGTAATACCTAGGAAGCATGGCGCATAGAGCATGGGGCAGAGCGCATGGCGCAGAGGGCCCCAGTGCAATAGGCTTCGCATTGCACCCCAGTTGAACACCCGGAGGGTACCCGGTTCAACGGGGCGGGCGGGGCAAGCATTGCACGGGGTAAACATGGCGCAAAGGGCGAAAGGCAAAAGCAGGTCATAGCTGATAGCTGATAAAGGTAGAGAAGATGATCGCTGC
>DAOVAK010000726.1 GCA_030671095.1 Deltaproteobacteria bacterium
GAAAAGACCGGACCATCCTTGCAGACGTATTCTTTTCCGATGTTACATCGACCGCACATGCCAATACCACATTTCATGCGCATTTCCAGCGAGAGAATAATCCTTTCAGGGGGGAATCCCAGTTTTTGAAGGACCGGCTGTGTGAATTTGATCATAATGGGTGGTCCACAAACAATGGCAATGGAATCATCCGCGCGGGTGAGCTTCTGCTCGGTAATGGTGGGAACAAAACCGATATTGTATTTCCAGTCGGGGTCATCCGTGGCATCTACGGTGATATGCATGTTGAGGTCATCCCTTTGCTCCCATTCAGCAAGTTCGTCCTTATAAATGAGCATTCCAGGGCTCCTGGCACCATAAACGACCGTAATATCTCTAAATTTTGATCGATTATCTGGGTGGAGCATATAAACGACGCTGGATCGTAAGGTGGTGAACGCAAAACCCCCGCCAATAATGACCACATTCTTTCCTTCCATCTCATCCCAAGGATACCAGTTTCCGAGAGGTCCTCGAAGGCCCATCACATCCCCCTCTTCCATATTGTTGTGGAGATGGGTGGTCACCAGGCCTACCTTATTGACGGTAAATGTGACAAAACCCTTTTCCGTAGGAGAAGAAGCGATCCCAATGGGTACCTCACCTTTACCGGCAATGGAAAGCTCGGCAAATTGCCCCGGGATATATGAGAACTTTTCTTCATCTTCATGATTAATGAAGACAAAGTTGAAGGTCTTAAGGTTTCTGTCTTCAGTCTCTATAATGATCTTATCTATACGCACCGGATAGGGTAGATATTGATTTTCCAATGGAACACCTCCTGTCTGCCTTAAACTATCCAAAATCATTCTTCAGAGGTAAAACCATTTCTTGGTACCTTTAACAGACGTGGTGGTTTGTGCCGATTCATCTCAAATTATTCATCATTTCGAACACGTCTCTTATATCAATATTTACAGGACAAAACTGGACACAGCGGCCGCATCCCACACAGGCCACACCGTTGCCATACTTATCCACATAATATTTCAGCTTGTGCATAAACCTCTGGCGCACCCGCTGAACCTTTTCGCTTCTAGGATTATGACCCGATCCGTGTAGGCTGAATAGCGGAAACATGCAGGCATCCCAGTTTCTGATTCTATCGCCCTGCTTTCCCAATACCTCATCCTGGATATCAAAACACCAGCACGTGGGACAAAGGTAGGTACATATCCCGCAGTTGATGCATGAAAAGGCCACCTCATCCCAGAAAGGTGCATCAAAAAGCTCAGTCAACTCTTTTTCTTTCAATTGATCCGTGGGAACGGTGCAGGATATCTTGTCGGCAGCGGATAGGGCCAGTCTATCGGCCTCTTTTAAAATGGACTCGTCGGCTAGGCCTCCCTGTTTCATCTTCTCAAGAAATTCCTCCCCTTTGCCTGTGAGGGATCTGGCCAAGAAATTCTCTCCCAGATCAAAGAGAAGGACATCCAATCCCTTTTCATTAAATGGACCGCCCCCCACAGAAGTGCAGAAACAGGTGGAACAGGGATCATTGCAGCCAAGCCCTATAAGGGTCGTGGACTCAAAACGCCTGACCCACCAGGGGTCTCTGCACTCGGGATTGTCAAAGTTAATGTTGACCAGTTGAAAGGCTAGGGCGTCGCATGGCCGAATCCCAACGATTGCTTGGGCAGAAAAGTCTTTGGGTGCCTCTTTGAGGAGATGTGCCTCTGGATCATTCTCGTCAAGACTATATTCGAACATGCGCTCTGATTGGGGTAAAATTAGAGATTTTGGGGAAAGCCTAGTGTTCTGAAAATCAAAATCCGGCTTGCCCCCGTTTTCCATAGGTTTATATCTGTGACAATCCGCGTCCTTAGCCTGAACGAAGATCTTGTAGGAATCACTTAGACCGTCTAAGGCTGCGGCCCATTCTTCCTTGGTGAATACCTTATTACCCATAGAACCTATCCTCTTAAAAAGTCTTGAATTCTATTTTTGTAGGGATCTTCTTTTGAGCGGCAAAGCCGTGACATACAAAATCGTAATAGCGATTTTATCAACGGATAAAATCATTATAGTCGTCCACCTTATACACATCCAGG
>DAOVAK010000086.1 GCA_030671095.1 Deltaproteobacteria bacterium
AGGGGTCTCAAAAGTGGACGGTGATCCCAATGCAAAGGAGATCTCTGTGGATTATGATGCCCCTGCCAGTCTTGAAAAGATCAAATCCACGTTGAAGGAAATTAACTACCCAGCCAAATAAAATCGCTACGCGATTTTATATAGCGTTCAGCCACGGGCTGAACTTGATAGAGCGACAAAGTCGCCCGCCTACCTCGCCTGAGCGAACGCGACCCGCCTGCCAGCGCCGGCCCGTCCCGGGCCGGTACGGGCCGGGGAAGCGCAGCTGATGGCGGGCAGGCGTTTTATAAAATCACCAAACGAAGTGAGGTTATTTTATTGTCTGAAGAAAATGTCACGCTTCCTGTAACGGGGATGACATGTGCCAACTGCGCCCTGAATATTGACAGAAAAGTGAAAACACTGCCCGGGGTCAAGGAGGCAACTGTCAATTTTGCCTCTGAGCAGGCGGCCATATCCTTTGAGTCCGACCAGGTTCGGACAGAGGACATCATTAAGAAAATTCAGGATGCAGGCTATGGGGTTGCAAAGGCCACGGTTGAATTCCCGGTTACGGGAATGACCTGTGCCAATTGTGCCATGACCATTGAAAGGACCTTGAACAAAAAGGTGCCTGGTGTGGTGCAGGCGTCTGTAAATTTTGCGGCAGAGCGTGTCCTGGCTGAATACATTCCTTCCATGACCAATATGGATGAAATGATTGCCGCCATAGAAAAGGCAGGCTATGGCGCTATCCGTCCTGATGAAACATTGGAGGGAGAAGATGCAGAGCTGGCCGCGCGCAAAGCGGAAATAAGAAATCAGACCCGAAAATTCCTCGTCGGCCTCTTATTTACCACACCCCTCTTTATTCTCAGCATGGGGAGAGATTTTGGCCTCCTGGGCTTTTGGAGCCATGCCGCCTGGGTGAACTGGTTGTTTTGGGCCCTGGCCACCCCTGTCCAATTCTACACGGGTTGGGATTACTACACTGGGGGCCTGAAGAGCCTGAAAAACAAGAGCGCCAACATGGATGTGCTGGTGGCCTTAGGATCATCCGTCGCCTATTTCTACTCCCTCGCTGTCCTCCTTCATCCCTCTCTGGGTAAGCACGTCTATTTTGAGACTTCAGCTGTCATTATTACCCTGATCAAACTGGGGAAAATGCTTGAATCAAGGACCAAGGGCCGAACCGGCGGGGCCATCCGCAAGTTGATGGGGCTGCGTCCAAAAACGGCGACCATCTTGGAGGACGGAAAAGAAAAAGAGATCTCCCTTTCCCAAGTCAAGGTGGGAGATGTGGTTATTGTCCGTCCTGGTGAGAGCATCCCTGTGGACGGGGTGGTGCGTGATGGCGAGTCTACAGTGGATGAATCCATGCTGACCGGTGAGCCGATTCCCGTCGACAAAGGACCGGAAGACAAGATAACCGGTGGAACCATTAATGGAGAAGGACGTCTCAAATTTGAGGCCACTGCTGTTGGAAAGGATACGGCTCTTGCACGCATTATCCGTCTCGTCCAGGAGGCTCAGGGAAGCAAGGCCCCCATCCAGGCCTTAGCCGATAGAGTTGCTGCTGTATTTGTGCCCGGGGTCATCGGCATAGCATTCCTGACCTTTATCCTCTGGTGGGCCATTGGAGGGGACTTCGTGCCAGCCATGATACGCATGGTGGCCGTGCTCATCATTGCCTGCCCCTGTGCCCTCGGGTTGGCCACCCCTACTGCCATCATGGCTGGCACAGGAAAGGGTGCGGAAAAGGGCATGCTCTTCAAGAACAGTGAGGCCCTGGAAATGGCCACGAAGCTGGATACGATTGTCCTGGATAAAACCGGGACCATTACCATGGGCAAGCCTTCAGTGGTCAATGTGATTGGGTCCGATTCCCTGGTCAAAGATGAGGACGCGCTTCTAAGGCTCGCCGCATCCGTAGAAAGGGGTTCTGAACATCCCATCGGACGAGCCATCGTTAAAGAGGCAGAGATGAGGGGTATTGACCTCTTTGAACCAGAAGCTTTTAAGGCCTCCAGGGGGCTTGGGGTTCAAGCAAATATTAACGGACAGGAAGTCTTGGTGGGGAAGCCCAATTGGTTTGATGATCTGGGCTTGAATCTCGATAGTGAAAAAGATCGGGTTCGCGCGTTACAGGATGAAGGAAAGACCGTGATGGTGGTGGTCCTTGAAGGCAAGCCTTCAGGGCTGATCGCCGTGGCAGATACCCTCAAGCCTGAATCAAAAGAGGCCATTGGAGAACTCCACAAGCAGAACCTGAAGGTGGTGATGCTTACCGGGGATAATATCCAGACCGCCAAGGCCATTGCCTCAGAAGTGAATATGGATGAGGTGGTTGCAGAGGTGAGGCCTGAAGAGAAATCGGCCAAGATCAAAGAACTCCAGGATAAAGGGGGGAAGGTGGGGATGGTGGGCGATGGCATCAATGACGCCCCTGCCTTGGCCCAGGCCAATGTGGGCCTGGCCATTGGCACCGGAACTGATGTGGCCATTGAGACGGGCGATGTGATCCTGGCCAGCGGTAACTTGACCGGTGTTTCCAAGGCTATCCATCTCAGCAAGACCACGATGAGGACGATCAAGCAAAATCTTTTTGGGGCCTTCTTTTATAATGTTGTACTGATCCCCGTCGCAGCAGGGGTGCTCTATCCTTTTGAATTCCTACCTTATTTCTTACGACAACTTCATCCCATCCTAGCGGCACTGGCCATGGCCATGAGCAGCATCACGGTGGTCTCCAACAGCCTTCGCCTTTACAAGACAAAAATTTCGTAAAAACCACTTATTCTTGATTTATGTCAAGGTGTCAAGAATGCCCCTGATCCACCATCAAGGCATCATCTGCCGTTCGACAAGCTCACGGTCCTGAGCAAAGTCGAAGGACTGCGTTGCCTTCGATCGCTCCTCCCCCCGCCTTCGCGGGGGCAGGCTTGCGGCGTATTGGTCCTATACGCCTCAGTCGTCGCTCCTCGGCGCCGCCGCTTTTGGCGGGATCTTCGACTTACATGTAATACCTTGCTGGTGATCAGGAATACGGCATAACCTGCTGATTTCAGTGTTGACACCTAAAATTGACGGTGGATTTGGGAATTGCATTCTTGTATCTACTCTTTCCAATCTGAAAAAGACTTCTCTGTTCCTTTTCTGATAAAAGCCAGAAATCGAAAATGCGCTCAGACTTCTCAGGCCGCCAGCTTGACATTTTCAGGATAAAGATTACCGTTGTGAATGATTATTAACCTAAGAATATGAAGAAAGTCCCATTACGAAAGCACAAGAAAAAAAAGAAGGAGGAGGATTATGTTTTGCTATCAATGTGAACAGACTTCTAAAGGCGAGGGGTGCACCAAAATAGGTGTTTGTGGGAAACAACCTGATGTGGCGGCCCTTCAGGATCTATTGATCTATGCATTAAAAGGGCTGTCTCTTTATGCCGTGGAGGGACGCAAAGTGGGCGTGACTGATAGAGAGGTGAACGTATTCACCGCTGAAGCCACCTTCTCCACGCTGACTAACGTGAATTTTGATGCGGAGAGATTCCAACGGCTGATCAATCGCGCGGTTGAACTCAGGGACCAGCTCAGAGAAAAAGTTGGAGCATCGGGTGGAAAGGTGGATTTTGAGGACGGCCCGGCTACGTTTAGACCCGAATCTACACGAGATGGAATGGCCAAGCAAGGTGAGGAAGTCGGTGTTAAATCTGATCCCGGTCTTGATCCGGATATCCATTCCCTGCAACAAACGTTGATTTATGGCCTTAAAGGCGTTGCTGCTTACGCAGATCATGCCCAGATCCTGGGTCAAGAGGATGATGCAGTCTATGCCTTTATCCATGAGGGGCTGGCGGCCACATTAAACAAGGCCTTGACTCTCGAAGACTGGGTTGGGCTGGTTCTCAAATGCGGGGAAATCAATCTGAGAGCCATGGAAGTCCTGGATAAAGCGAACACAGAGGCCTATGGACATCCGGTCCCTACAAAAGTCCCTCTGGGAGCCAAAAAGGGAAAGGCTATCCTGGTTTCGGGACATGACCTAAAGGACCTTGAAGAGCTTCTGAAGCAGACTGAAGGGAAGGGGATTTATGTATATACCCACGGCGAAATGCTTCCCTGCCATGGCTATCCAGAACTGAAAAAGTATGACCATATCTATGGCCATTACGGAACGGCCTGGCAGAATCAAACTAAGGAGTTCGCGGATTTTCCCGGTGCCATTTTAATGACGACCAACTGCATCCAAAAACCAAAAGAATCATATAATGGCAATATATTTACAACGGGCCTTGTTGGCTGGCCTGGTGTCACCCATATTGCGGATAAAGACTTTACGCCGGTGATCAAAAAAGCCCTTGAGATTCCCGGTTTTCCGGAAGATGCCAACGGCCGATCTGTTATGTGCGGTTTTGGTCATAATGCCGTAATGGGTGTGGCCGACAAGGTTATCGAGGCCGTTAAGAGCGGCGCCTTAAGGCATTTCTTCCTAGTCGCTGGCTGTGATGGGGCAAAACCAGGTAGAAACTATTATACAAAATTCGTAGAACAGGTTCCAAAGGATTGTGTGGTGCTGACCTTGGCCTGTGGTAAATTCCGCTTCTTTGATAAGGATCTGGGAGATATTGGAGGCATCCCAAGGCTTCTGGACATCGGCCAGTGCAACGACGCCTACTCGGCCATCCAGATCGCTGTGGCCCTTTCCAAGGCCTTCAATGTGGATGTGAATGAACTGCCCCTCTCCATGATCCTTTCCTGGTACGAACAGAAGGCGGTGGCTATACTCTTGACGCTCTTTCATCTAGGCATAAAGAATATTCGGCTGGGACCTAGCCTGCCGGCATTCATCACCCCCAATGTGCTGGATGTACTGGTCAAGAATTTCAATATCATGCCCATCAGCACGCCAGAGGAGGATCTGAAGGCAATCTTGGGTTGATTGATGGGTAAAGCGTTACTCTAAAAACTTTACAAGACAGTTACAGTTAGCCTTCGGCAAACCCTCCCCTTAACGGGGGAGGATTTGCCGCCTCTGCATTCACCAACCCCTCTAAATACCAAATCTGCGTAACTCCCCGTAACGCTTCCATATCCTTTTCCCCTTCGCAGGAGCTTTATAATCTCCAGCTGATGGGAGGCGCGAATATTTTCCTATCAAAGTCTCAAAAAAAACTTGACTGATGTGCCACATTGTGGCACTTTCAATCCAAATAGGTCATTGCACACGCTTTGCTTTTGGGACGCCAGCAAAAAAAATTCGAAAACTTAACGGTTATGGACGGGTGAAAGATGATGGAAGCCGTCTCCTCTGGGTGTTCAGCATCTCAGAATGCATTCGAGGAACAGATCAAATTATTCGAAAAGGATGCCCAAGAAAAATGCCGCGCTGCCTTTCAGGACATGCAGGAGGTTGAGCTTTCGGGTTGGTTTAATGGATTATTGGAGAATAGGATTATTCCCATGCTTGGACGAATCGGGTTTGACGAACCCCTTGGATGGGCCCTTTTTAAAATAGCCGCACCTGCTTGGGCATTGATGGGCCCAATTACGGATGAAGACATCTGGTTTCACCCGGTTCTGATTAAGAATATCGAGGAAATAAGAAGCGGTATTTTTTCTAAGGCAAGCAGAAATTCTGAGAGCCTTTCACGGTTATCAAGAATGACTTCCGGGGATCTTCTCTCCTTGGCAAAGGCAAAAATGGATCCTGAGCATCTTCTTTCGTTGTTAGAAGATATTTCTACGCCATGGATTATCCTTCCACGTGTGTATGATCAACTGGAAGTACATCATTCACAATACTTGCTGGGTTATCTCAAGTATCTGGACATTGAAACAAATTCGGAGTTTGGGAAGATCCTGGCACGTATCACCATTGAATTTGTAGGCAACTATACACTCAAGCATATTAGCGAAATTCACCCTAAAGATCGGATGCTCCATGCCTTATTCTACGGATATGCAGCGATGTTTTGGAGAAACCTAAGAAATCCGCCAAACGGTTTGGAAGATATAGGAATTTTTGAGAATTTTCTTCGTTGGGCAAGAATGTTTCAAAACAGATTTGCTTCTGAAAACTGTGACATGGCAAGGGCGATTGAGCGCATGAAACAGGTCAAGGAAAAGGCTTTCCCGGTTTTCAATGCTTTTGGTCTGGCACGCGATAGCCACGATGATATGGGCAGATTTCTGGTTACGCTGCGGCACGGTCGTCCGGGAACAGAAGCTGTCATTAAGTACTTTGGAATTGGTGGAAATTTACTTAAAAGTGCCACCGATGCAGGTTTACCCTATCTGGCCGTACCAAAAGCACTGAGTGTGTTATTTCGCCAAATCAAACAACGATACCCATTGGAGACGCTAAGGACTCAAGGATTTGTCCGAGAGTTTTTGTTGAAGCTCAGGGCTGAATATGATTTGGAGGGAATAAGACGGGATTATAGGGGATGTGAATTACCCGGGCAACTCAGGTTTGTGGGACCCCGGGTATTAAGTATGATTGATGGCTTAAACAGGTCCCTACATTAAGGTGTACGATTTGCATACGAAAACCGATAGTAGCCGAAAAATGACATGATCTTGCTTCCTCAACTTAGCGAAAAGGGGACACGCCGTATGCCAAGTGAAGCCACAGATCAATCAATAGACTACGGGTCATAGCAGCAGTCCTGACTCGCGTCATCTATTCTCTTCATCCCCAAACTCTTTTATAGCCTGCCCGCTGAGCTAGCTCCGAAGTTGAAAGGATAATTCCCTCTAAATGAAGGGCTCCAATTTCATTCCTTGCCCTGACTAGCAAGTTTGACGACGAAAGAGGGACAGGCGGGGGATATTTTGTGAATGAAAAAGATAACTTGACTTAAGTCAAAGACAATTGTGAATAAAAGGCTTATTCTCTGAATCAAAATCGGCAGAAAAAGTATGAAACTAATGGAGTATTGGAGTACCGGAGTACTGGAGTGATGAATATAAATGAAAGAGGAAAGAGGATTAGACATTCTTTAGCGTCTTCAAAACCCACTATTCCCTGGCCCAGACCTGATTCGAAAGAGTTTGGTTTTATGGCTTGTGCTACCAAATCATTGGAACGTCATCAAAAGGTTCCAAGCCGGTCGCGCTCTCCGAGGCGTAGGCGCAACGAGCCGGAGGCCAGGGCGGGCCATCATTCTCTCCGAGGCGTAGGCTCTACGAGCCGGAGGCCACCATTCCATCTTTCCAAGTCAATTGTTTAGATTTTTTGGAGGAAAACCATGAAATGCCCAGGACAGGATAGCCGTTATTGGAAGCCGGGAGCCATTTTTGAGGCCAAATGCCCCAAGTGCGGACATGAAGTGGAGTTCTTTAAGGATGATACGACCCGCAGGTGCAAGCAATGTGGTCACCGCTTTCTGAATCCTGATATGGATTTTGGTTGTGCCTCTTACTGTCAGTATGCGGAGCAGTGCATCGGAGACCTTCCACCAGAACTCATTGCCCAGAAAGAAAATCTCTTAAAGGATCGGGTGGCCATTGAGATGAAGCGATATTTCAAACAGGATTTCAAACGCATTGGCCATGCCACGCGGGTCGCCAGGTATGCGGAGAAGATAGGGAAAGAGGAACAGGGCAACTTGGCCGTGATACTAACCGCTGCCTACCTGCACGATATCGGGATCAAGGAGGCGGAACGCAAACATCAGAGCACTGCGGCCAGATACCAGGAGGAAGAAGGTCCACCACTGGCAAAGGAGATATTGGACAAGCTGAGCGCCAGGGAGGAATTAATCGAAGAGGTGTGTGACATCGTCGGACATCACCATCATCCCGGCCCAGAGGAGAGCATCAATTTCAAGAGCGTCTACGATGCGGATATGATTGCCAACCTGGAGGATAACCACAAGGAAAGCCCAGTGGAGTCAGAGAAGCTGGCCAGCGTCATAGAAAAATCTTTTCTCACAGAGCGCGGAAGGAATTTAGCTCAGCGTGTTTTGCTGAGCGGTTAAGCACCGCTAAAGCGGCGCGCTACCTATTCTTATAACTTTAGGCATTTTAGTTCACTTTAGATCACTTTAGACACTTGATATGGAGGAAATCATGAAAGTAAACAGAAAGATCATAGAAATCGATGAAGAGCTTTGTGATGGCTGTGGACAGTGTGTGCCCTCATGCGCAGAAGGTGCCCTGCAGATTGTGGATGGAAAGGCCAAGCTCGTTGCGGATTTATACTGCGACGGTCTCGGGGCCTGTTTGGGCGAATGCCCAACCGGAGCCCTAACCGTGGTGGAACGTGAAGCAGAGGAGTTTGATGAAGAGGCGGTGGAGGAATATTTGAGTTCAAACCCTCAGGAAGAGACGGTTGAAGAGGCGACTATGGCCTGTGGATGCCCATCCACCCAGATCCAGTCCTTTGCTCAGGCTGCACCGCAGCAAGGGTCCGATGAACCGGCTGTTCAGGCGCGAGCTGAATCAGCACTAGCCCATTGGCCGGTCCAGATCAAACTGGTGCCACCCACTGCACCGTTTCTGAAAGGGGCAGATCTTCTGGTGGCAGCAGACTGCACGCCTGTGGCCTATCCCAATTTCCACCAGGACTTTCTCAAAGGAAAGGCGGTTATGGTGGGATGTCCCAAGTTTGATGACGTCCAGGAATATGTTCAG
>DAOVAK010000378.1 GCA_030671095.1 Deltaproteobacteria bacterium
ACCATTGACAGCATCTCTGTCATAAAACGAATAGTATTTATGGCGGTGACCGCTGAAAGGCTTAATAAAAGGCAAGCAATGCTTGCCTCATGATTCCCGTAATACCTGCGTATCAGCGTGTAAAAAACAAGAACAAAGAAGATCAACAGTATGAGGTTGATATATTTTAGTATGGAAAATCCGGCTATTGCCATGGCAATTGCGCTCAGAATGTGGAACAAAGGGGGATAGGAGAACTCACGCATACCGTATATCTCTTCCGGAAAGACGAAAGGGATTCGGTGGGTCTTTAAGATGACGGAGCTTATGTAAGCGTGGACATTCTCATCTGACCAGAAATAGGTCTCACCCAAAAAGAAAAAGATCTTGTAAAAATAGTAGACAAAAAATATGAGGAGACAAGCATTCAGGAAATACTCAAACGCCTTTTCTTTTACATCTGAAGCAACTTCTTTCTCTGTAGTGGCGGTACCCTCGGCCGCAACGGATTTTTTCTGCCTTGATCTTTTTTCTTTCTTTGGCATCATCCTGTCTTTTTGAACAACCCCACCTCACCATTGCTTAAGTGCAGATGCCACGAATCTGTCATGCTAACCCGTACCGGATATGGGCAAGTCTGTGAAGCCTCTCACGCGTTCATCGCGAAGCTGTTGCCCATTTTTTCACCAAATCTCGTGCTCTGCCAATGATTCTCAGGACTTATTGCAACGCCTGTAAAGGATACCCTTATTAACACATTGCTTCGTTTCTTGTCCAACACATACAATACGATATCTAGTCCCACGCCTGTGCATTATTCCACATGCCCTACTCTTCCTTACCCATCCAAACGATACTTCCGCGCCACTTAGCCTAGTTTACAATCTAGTGTTATGTCTCAGAAATAAGTTTCATAACTCGTTGGCCTCACCCCCACCCTAACCCTCCCCTCTCCGAGGCGTAGGCTCTACGAGCCGGAGGCCTCGAGGGGGAGGGCGGGGTGGGGGTGGACTTCATATATTCAACTCATTTCCGAGACGGTATACTAGACGATCGTATTGCACGGGCTCGTACTGCCTGGCCGCATGCCATTCATGGCTTGACGAGCAGTTATTTTTATCTCCCTTTGAAATTGGGTGGACGTTTTTCCAGGAAGGCGTTGACGCCTTCAACATAATCTTGTGTGGTCCTCAACCAGGCATAGGTCTTGCGTTCCAATTCCAGCGCTGAACTCAATGATGCATCAGCACCCTGTTGAAGGACGCCCTTGATGGCACGAAGGGATAGGGGAGGGAACTTGAGCAAGCGGTTCACGAGGTCATTAACCGTTTCCTCCAGTTTTTCGGGGGGTACGCAGAGGCTTATGAGGCCCCAGCGCTCTGCCTCTTCGGCCCCAATGCGGCGTGCGGTCATCAACAGAAACTTACTCCGGCCCATTCCCAAGATTCTAAGTACTCGCTGAGATCCACCGCTTCCAGGAATCATGCCGAGACTGACTTCCGGCATGCCCAAGAGGGACCGGTCCGTGGCGACACGTATATCGCAACTCAAGGCCAGTTCCATCCCAGCGCCAAGGCAATATCCGTCGATCGCTGCGATAACCGGTTTAGGACATCTCTCAATCTCGGCCATCTCTTCACCCCATGCGACAAGCTCGTGGGGCTCCAGTTTGAGGAACTCCTCCACGTCACCCCCAGAACTGAAGGCCTTGTCCCCGGCCCCGCGGACCACAACGACTCGCAAATGATCATCTTGGGAGAAATCCCGGAACGCCTTTCCCAATTCTTTGCGCATGTCGACTGTCATGGAATTCATCCTCTCCTGACGGTCAATCACCAGGTTGGCCACTCTGTTCTCAAAGGATTTCTCGATACGAAGAAATTCAGAATCCATAATGTCTCCTGTGGTGTGAATTAATCCATAGTTTCATTAATAAAAAAGAGAGGTAAAAACAAGCAATTTTTGAACCCATGCCCCCTCTTGCTTTTGACAACTGTGGTGTTTTGTAGGTTAAGGTTAAATATGTAATAGAGACGTTTTTGTGCTATTCTCCTTTGTAAACCTGTACCGAAATCAAGCCTGCTAAGCAGAACGCCAGCCAAGAATTGGATATCTAGCTGAGAGCCAGCTCTTTCTCTTTGATTACATTTTGGGCTGCAGCACCATTAAACACTGGCTGGCCTGGATACTTGAGCAGGGGCAACATTTAAACTGGTAGATAGCCTGGCCAAGGCAGCTGAAACTGAGATTAAGAGACAGAAAGGACAAGTATGGGCCAATCTGAATCAGACCCCACTATCGACGAGCAGCAATCCTTTTGGGCATTAGCTTTGGCATCGCTAGGCTATCGTGACTTTCGGCTGGTATGGTCCGGATCTGTCGTTGAACATACCGGCGAGTTTATGGAGATTGCTGCCATACTCTGGTTGACCAACGAACTGACCCACTCCCCCCTTTGGCTGACCATAGTCGGCTCTTGCCGCTTTATCACCATGATATTTTTCCCTATCATTGGAGGTGTGGTCGCTGACCGGGTGAACCGCCGGAGACTTCTGATGGTCGCTTTGATGGGGTCAGCGTTACTATCCGGAACCCTTGCAGTGCTGGCGGCCACCGGGATTATAAATCTTACCCACCTGGTCGTTATCAGCCTATCGGGTGGTGCGGTCATGAGTTTCAACCACCCGGCACGGCAGACGATTGTCCCCAACCTGGTTAAGAAAAAACACTTGCTTAATGCCATATCCATGGACACCTTATCCGTACACATGTCTCGTGCCACAGGTGTACCTATGGTCGGGTACATCATAGACATGCTGGGGGTGTGGCCGATTTTCGTCATCAGGGCAGCGGGCTGTTTAATAGCTATATTTTTGCTCTTCTTCGCCCGGGTTCCCGCGACCCCGCTCGCTACCAGGGCGCAAGCCCCGTTGCATAACCTGACAGAAGGCTTCCGTTACTTAAAGAGTAACACTTCTGTCCTGATTCTGGTTATACTCTATGCCTTGCCTCTACTCGCACAGAACACCTTCATTAACTTCCTCCCAGTCTTTGCTAACGACATATGGAAGGTGGGTGCCGTAGGGTACGGTTATCTTCAAGGGGCACCCGGATTGGGGGCCGTAATCTCCCTCTTCATTCTGGGTTCGCTCACCTATTATAGACATAAATTCAGGCTACTCATTGGCAGCGGCATAATACTAGCCACGAGTTTGCTTCTGTTCCCGGTATCTTATTGGTTTCCTCTTGCCCTTTTACTCACTGTAGCCATCGGTGGGATGGTAACGGCTTTTGTTGCCGTAGAGACCACCCTCATCCAGAGCGTCATCTCAGATGAGGTGCGGGGCCGGGTCTTGAGCTGGCGTGAGGTGCTCTTTGGCCTCGGTCCTACCGGTAGCATACTTTTTGGGGCCATCGCCCAGTATACAGGCGTCCCGATTTCACTTGCCATGGCCGGGGGCATTTGCCTCTTCATCTCATTGTTGCTCATCCTGCTCTTCCCCAGATTCAGGGGAACCGGCTAGAGAAAGGGGGGACTGCACCGGGCCTATATTTTACCTACCAGGCTTTTTCGCACGTTTTCCTGTACTAGATCACCGTTCTGATTCACGAGGCGATCCTTGATTCGCATCACTTGCGTGGAGGCTTTCTTCGTGTCACGTGCCTCAAGAACCTCAGTCTCAAGATGAACAGTATCACCTGGTTTTACTGGAGCGAGGAATTTGACGTACTCATACTCCAGTAATGCCATGAGGCGTTTACCTTTTCCCCGGAGTGCCAGCCTGAAATCGCCGATACAGTCGAGGCCTAGAGATATGGCGAGCATAGCGGGTCCTGCAAAGACCCTGGTTCCAAATTTTGTCTTCCTTGCAAATTCTTCGTTCGTGTGCACCTCCGCAACTGTCCAGCAAGCGTTATTGAACTGATTGAGGTCCGCCTCTGTGAGGGTCCTGCCAGGACTCATGTACCTACGACCAATCTCAAATTTTGCAAGTT
>DAOVAK010000472.1 GCA_030671095.1 Deltaproteobacteria bacterium
CCAGACACCCATGCAGTTTTCCTGTTATTAATGATTGGCTGTTACCCAAACGTGACATGCCAGTTTGAAGGTCGCATCGCGGCTAAAGCCGCTCCCACAAGAGACAGAATTCGACAACTAACACGAAATTGCTTGAAAATCCCCCCTAACCCCCCCTGTGTCAAAGGGGGGAACCTAACAACACCACTATCAAGATGATCCCCCTTTCGTAAAGGGGGACACAGGGGGATTTCTGTTCTCTACGTGCTGAATTCTTCTATTTCTGCTTCGAGGGATTCCAATTGCGAATTGATCTCCCCCTTGACGGACTCTAATTCCGGTTTGATCGCCTGGAGTTCCGAAACCACGCCTGTGCCAAAGGCGTCGATTTCGCCCTGGGTGGCCTCGATTTCCCCTGTTATCTCGCCGACGAGACCCTCGATTTCGGCGGCCAGTTCGTCCAGTTTCGAGCTGATTATTCCCATGAGGAACCTCTTTTCAAGCTTGATAATTGTATTTTGAGTCTGTCCAACAATTCAGTTTTTACATGCTCGAATGAAGGATCTTATCTGGATTCCCGCTTTCGCGGGAATGACGTTTAACTGCGGTCGTTTGTCATTCCCGCGCAGGCGGGAATCTAGGGAAAGGGAGATACTTGTTATTCGTCTCTACAGGAATCGTTTTATGAACACAGTAGTTACAGCTTTATCTTCTCCTTTAATTCTGCCTTGGTCGATTCGGCCTTGCCTTTGATAGCGGCGGCCTTCTCCGACAACTGCTGCATGGCGGCTTCGACCCTTCCCTGAATTTCGTTCACCTTGCCTGTAATCTCTGCGTCCATGGCCTCCAGCTGTCCTTTGACCTCGGTCATGGCCTGATTGAACTCACCGGTGACCTCTGAATGGGTTTTCTGAAAACTACCCGTGAGCTCAGAAGTTGCCGCTTCGTTCTCCGATGTGAGCTTGGAGCGAGCATTTTCAACCCGCGGCGTCACACTGAAACTTTCTTCTCTGGCCTTTTTGTCCTCATCCTCCTTTGTTTGCAAAATGAGGGTGCCTTCTTTGAGGTGGATGATTTCGGTGTCAATCCCAGAGAGTCGCTCGATGGTCAAAGCAGGTTTGTCATCCAGGTAGATGTGCTGGATGGAGGTCTGGCTTTCATAATTTTTTCCAAAAAGGATGTGATTGCCCTGGGTGTCCATGGGTAACCGCACATCTTCGCCCCAGTCAAGAAAACGACCGATCTCGGCGTGGTCATAGTGCAGGGTCACAAGCACCCGAGTATGCTTGAAGGCGGGAAAATAAAAGTGCCCGGTCAGGAAGTCGGGCGCAAAGGGTATCCTGATCTCTCTGTTCCACAGTGGTATCCGCACCGTGTAAAAATCCTGTGACGTCTCCTTGTCTGAGTATATCTGGTAGGTCTTGTCGTTATCCTCGCCAATCTCACTGATAATCTTGCCTTCCACCTGGATCGGGTAACTCGGGGCTTTAAAAAGGGGCAAGTGGACGTGCGGATTGTCCCTCGATTCAAGCCTGGCTGTCATCTCCACGTTGTAGGAGGCAAATGGTTTGTCCCGTGCGTGCTTGTGATCCTGGGTTTCGGCACGACCGTGCATCTGGATTTCGCACACCCGGTACTTTCTCTCGAACGGAAAGAGCTCTTTGCTCCAGGTCTTTTTATCGAAGTCTACAAAGGTCCCCGCCCGGAATGTTTTCAGGGGAAACTGTTTGAGGACCAGGTCGATTTCGTGTTCCCGGTTTTTAAGTTTCTGAGTTTCCAGACTCTTCCGGCCATCAAAGTCAGCGGCTATAGGCGTGCGCAGGAGAACATCACGGTGTGTGCCCTTCACCGCCTGCTCCTGGGTGATTTCTTCTGATCGAGGTTTTTCAGAGACCGCATTCAATAGCTTGATGTTGTGCCGGTACGTTTCGGGCAGGTGAACGCGAACCTCCTCCACCTCCTGGTGGTCAAGGGAGACCTCCGAGCCCTGAGACTCCTTGGTGCTCGACAAAATGAAGGTATTCTCCCTGCTGTCGTATATGAAAACACCATTTTCCGACGCCACGTACCACATGAGAAAGTCGTAAAAGCTCGCACCGTTGAGCCCGGCTCCAAGGCTCAGACATATCATCGGCAGTTCTTTCTCCAGAGCATCCCAGTCCATACGCAAGGAGATGCCATTCACCATGTGTCCATTGACCACATCCATCATTTTCGCTTTCTCATACAGAGCCGTGGGGAAATGCTGGCGCCAGAGGACCTGGGCCGCGTCTTGAAAGTGGATAGCGTAGTGCCGGAAGAGAACGGGTTTTCTCTCTACTTCCTCAACCACAACCTCCTGGACAGACTTCCAGGTTACCGGTCCAGTAACCACCAGTGGCTCCGGCGCGGGGGAGGGTAGGTTGTACACTCCCTGAATGGAAAGTTTGGCATCGATCTGGTCGGGCCGGGTGAATTTAGGAAAAAGCTTATCTTCACTGATATCCGAGGATACCCAGAAATCCACCTTCGCATCAAAGCCGTAAGGGAGGAGAGTGATTTGAAAATTCTTGATATTTCCGCCCGCAATCAGGAAATGATCCTCTTTGATGGCCAGCTCGAGATCCAGTTGTAAGGCTTCTGAAAACATGGTTTGATTAATTGCCCTTCCAAAATCCCCCCCAGCCCCCCTTTACAAAAGGGGGGAGAGAGGACGGCTAAAAGCCGCTCCCACAGGATTTATCTCCGTGTTTCGCTATGCGCTTTGCGCTCTGCTCTCTGCGCTGTATTATCATTCCTCCTCGGATTCCCCAGTCTCCTCGTGCGTCTCTTCCTCATCCTCCTCGCTCTCGTAGCCCTCATCCTCATACCCTCGCTCTGGAGCTGGCGTTGAATAGCTCATTTCCGCATCCAGCGAAACGAAGCTATCGAGGTCCACCTTGTACAAATCTTGCATGGTCTGCCATTCCACCGACCCTTTGTATTCTTCGAAGGCAGAGATGTCCGCGATTTTGAGGGCCCGCAGCAACGAATATCTGGAAAAAATCTTGGGGAAATAGATCCGAGGGTCGAAATTAGCGATGATATCGTTTATGTCGTCAGCGACTATGGCGGCCTTGTTAAATTCCTCCTTCTCTACCAGTCCCTCGAAGGCCTTCATTTTCCTCAGCAGGAGCTGCAGGTGGTACGAGCCTTCAGCAGGCACCTCCACATCAGCTATCGGGCCTCCGACTGGGGCTCCCCTTTCCGCAGGTTCCGCCTCAGCCTCCGGTTCAGGCTCAGGTTCACGATAGACCAGCCGCTGGAATGTACCGAGCCATTCGTTTACCTTGGACAGCCCATCCAGCA
>DAOVAK010000464.1 GCA_030671095.1 Deltaproteobacteria bacterium
TACTCCCTGGCCCAGACCTGGTTAGCGAGGATTGGGTTTAGAGCCAAGGATGCTATCATTTTTGTGAAACAGTATCATGTTACCATGTCGTCGCACCAGGGCAGGCCATTACTCAATAAAGCTATGGATGATGCAAAATAACTTAAGCCCCCTCTGGGGGTGAATCAAAGCCAGGTCCTTTGGACCTGGATTCTTCACCGTCAATCCCGCCAGCAGGACCATTAGTCCAACATTGCATTATCCCAGAGCCAATCATTCTCTCCGAGGCGTAGGCTCTACGAGCCGGAGGCCACGATTCCATTGTTCCATCATTCCAATCGCACGACCTAGAGGCCTTTCGGCCCTGAGCTCAAGGCCGAAGGGCTCTCGACAGGTTGTGAGCGAAGCGAACTAAGTTCTCCTTGATTTCAGGTGGTTGTTGTATTAGTAATTAATAAGGCAGTTTAAAATGCAACACTTTTAATGGGCCTATTAATAGAAAGGGGGCAAACAGATTTCTGGACTGACAAAAGAACTGATTGCTCGCTCTCGAGTGATTGCAAAAGGCCGACGTATACGTGACTCAGAAGGACTCCTTAGGGAGCATGGAGGAAAACCATCAATGTGGACTAAAAAAAGCAGTCCGGCAGTTGAGATTGATGGAGACTTGTATGAATATCACTGGTATGAACACCATGGATTTGGAAGATTCGAAATAATAAGAAAGAAGGTGAGAGATTTATGATTGTACAACTAAAAGAGAGAAATCCTGATTACCCGGATCTTACGCCAAATCAACCTTATTTCGTTATTGGAATCGAAGCGGATGATTACCGGATATTAAATGATTGTGGCAAGCCGTATCTCTATCGCCCGCATTTGTTTGAGGTTATCGATTCGAACGAGCCAACAATTTGGATCACTGAATATGGAGATGATGGCGAACGTTATTCATATCCACCAGCGTTGAACGATGTAGGATTTTTCGAAGACTATTTTGACGGGAAAAATGAGACGCTTTCTCAGTTTTGGCATGTCGTAAACAAACGCCTTTCTGAAGCTGCATGAACTTGGCACCAGCTGTCGAACCGCGAACAGTGGCATTCTTCAATACCGGCTTGATGATCCGTAATAGTCCACCGCAAAGTCGCAGGGCGCGGAGGGTTATCTTTTTTTGCTTTTCGCTGACCCCAGTGGAATAGGCTTCGCCCCAGTTAAACAGGCTACGCGTTTAACGGGGTAAACATTCCACAGGGCAGGGAGGCCGAAAAGCAAAAAGACCCAGCCGAGGCGGATTATTCTTCAAATTCGTTCACAATTCGCACTGGGATATAAAGAAAATAAGAAAATTATCTTAATCCCTGGCCCAGACCTGGCTTTGCAAGGCAGGAGTATATGGCGCCATCCAGGATATTTTATGACTACCCAAATAGATTCTACGGAAGTCGCGCCAGGGCAGGCTTGTTAATCCTGCCTGTCGAGAGCCCTTCGGCCTTGAGCTCAGGGCCGAAAGGCCTCTAGGTCGAACGATTAATCCTGTCGAAAAAGTTCCGCCGTAGGCGGCTAAGTTCACACATCCCTATTTTCCCTTTTATCATTAATCTCAATCCGTTAACCGAATAGACCCCAGTAAGTATCCATGCGGCTGTACTGTATTTTGAACACTCTCAGTACGCTCCCTGATTATGGAGGTTTGCATGTCTATTTAGTCCAAGTTTTTCGCTGATTTAGCCGATAAAGGACTTGGGGATGAGGAGCGGCCTTCGGCCTTGAGGAGCGCTTCGCTTGAGGCAGAATAAGGGACGTAGGGTCGGCCATCCCGACTCGTCGGGACCGGAAAAGGCAGCCGCACTGCAACTGGCCGGACCGAGCGCAGGATTGAGATAAACAAAATTTCCCATGTCAAGGGCTGACTCTCCGTTTTTGCATATTTTCGCATTTTCATATACAATTCTATGGTCACCGATCTTAGCTCTTGATTGTAATCAGAGATAAGAGTAAGCTTAAAATTTAGCAAAAATTCGTGGTTAGTGGCTACGAAGGGGAATGTGGCCATAAATGGAGGAATCAAAATGGTTGAAGTAAAAATGTCCGTTCCAGAAGAATCCTTGCTGGCGCTAAAGATCACGCCAGAGGGGTTGGCACAGGAATTAAAACTTGCGGCTGCCGTTAAACTCTATGAAGTCGGCAAACTATCGTCTGGTGCAGCAGCCACCCTCGCAGGCGTTCCCAAGCCTGTTTTACTAAGCAAACTAGCGGACTATGGCGTAACTACATTTCGCCTTACTGAGAAGGAACTAAAGAAGGATTTGCAAAATGCCTGAGGTGATTTGCAATACATCGCCCATCCAATACCTTCATCAGACGGATTTATTACAGGTTCTAGAAGAGCTATATGGACAAATAACAATCCCCGAAGGGGTAGTAGCTGAACTTGATGCGGGACGGGCAATGAGGATTGATCTTCCTGTCGTTACATCACTTTCCTGGGTAAATGTGAAGCGGGTTCGTGGAGCAAAGCTCTTGGGCATAGTTTCAAGTTTGGGGCCGGGCGAAAAAGAAGTATTAGCACTTGGCCTCGAAACGCCTGGAGCATTGGTCATCCTGGATGATCTTCAGGCTAGACGTTATTCCTCATATCTTGGGCTCAAGTTCACTGGAACCCTTGGTATACTCCTTAAAGCGAAACAAAGAGGACGACTAAGCGTTATTGCCCCGATTCTTGATCGACTAGAAGCCCTCCAATTTCGCCTCGATCCTGAAACCCGCAAGGCTACCTTGCAGTTGGCAAAAGAAATGTCGTGAGGTAGGGGGAGAGGGGATTTTTTAGACCCAGGAAAGAACTTACCGGACATCGAGCACATGTTAAAGTACAAAAAGATAAGAACTTAGGGGTTTCGCCCCAATTGGAATGTTGGCCTGCCCTGGCGCGAATTGCCTGGAATATGTTGTTTTCGCCGTAATATTTCCGAAGCAAAGTCTGTGCAACTCCGGCCGTGCATGCCAGGTCTGGGCCAGGGGTCTGGGCCAGGGCGAAAACCTGCCCGCTCGTGCCTCGCATGGCAGGCGGGTCTGCGTCCTCTTTAACTTGATAGTATAGAGAATCCCATTCTTAAACCAATAGAAACTGGCCCAAAGCATGTGATGGTCACTTTTATTCCTTTAACTTTAGGCACTTTAAACTTTAGGCACTTAACTTGACCTTGTTGATTGCCGAAGCTCAAGAACTCAAGGACAGGTGGGATCGTTTTTTCGGGAATGTCAATATTTCACGGACATCCCAATTCATAAAGGAGGGCTGCTTCATTCTTCCATCCAGTTCACGTAGCTCAGCCCGGGTATTCTCTTGAAATGCTCTACATTGCTTGTTACTAA
>DAOVAK010000128.1 GCA_030671095.1 Deltaproteobacteria bacterium
CAGAAATTCTTGGCTTTGCCGGTAAAGATAGTGAGCTGTTTTGGAGTACTGGAGTATTGGCGTGTTGGAAAAAGCTAAAACCCGAATTTCAACTTGAATAAGTCCTTATCATTACTCCATTACTCCACCACTCCATTACTCCAGCAGACTTTCGCATGAAGGAAAGACCTCAAAAGCCCCCTCTGGGGGCTGCTCAAAGCCAGGTCCTCTGGGCCCGGGTTCTTTACTTTCTACTTCCTCCAGTATTCTGGCGTCAGTAAGACAATAACCGTATAGATCTCAAGTCGTCCCAGAAGCATACAGAAGATCAGGACCCATTTCCCAATAAAGGGTATGGCCACATAATTCTTGGTTGGCCCAACGAGCCCCAAGCCAGGACCGATATTGCCGATGGAGGCTGCAACGGAGCCAAAGGCAGAGATCATGTCCAACCCGAGAGATGCCATGATCAGGGCGGCCACAATGAAGAGGCCCAAGAAAAGGAGAAAAAACCCCCAGATACTGCTCAATACCTCAGCAGGTATTGGCCTTCCACCCAATTTGACAGAGGTAATTGCGTGGGGATGAATGATACGAAAGATTTCATGATAGCAGTGTTTTACAAGCAGTATGATGCGTATGATCTTCATACCACCGCCCGTGGAACCAGCCATGGCACCCAGAAACATGCACAAGAGTAACAGCTGTCGGGACAGGGAGGGCCACAGATCGTAATCTGCGGTCACGAAGCCTGTGGTGGTGATAATAGAAGTCACTTGGAAGGCAGCGTACCGGAAGGCCTTTGCAAAGGAATCATATACCGTCCCATGGATATTGAAAGTGACCACGACAATGAATAGGGCGACCAAGACGAAAAAGACGCGACATTCAGGATCCCTCCCAAAGATGGTGAGATCTCCCTTGATAAGCTTGTAATGGAGGGAGAAGTTGATCCCAGCAAGGAGCATAAAGACAATGATGACACCATCAAAATAGGGGCTGTTGTAATGGGCGATGCTGGCATTCTTAGGCGAAAAGCCGCCTGTTGGCATGGTGCAAAAGCCGTGACAGACGGCTTCAAACAAGGGCATGCCGCCTCCAAAGAGAAGAATGATTTCTACGACTGTGATCAGCAAATATACCTTCCACAGGGTTTTCGCCGTTTCCGATATCCGCGGCTTCAACTTGTCCACCACAGGGCTGGGAATCTCAGCCTTGTATACCTGCATTCCACCCACTCCCAGGAAAGGGAGAATAGCGATGGAGAGGACGATGATTCCCATGCCTCCAAACCATTGGGACTGGCTCCTCCAGAGTAGGATTCCCTTTGGAAGACGCTCTATATCTGTCAGGATGGAAGCGCCTGTTGTGGTGAAACCTGAAATGGACTCAAAATAGGCGTGGGTGAAATTGGGTATGGAACCTGAAAGCAGATAGGGAATGGCTCCCACAAGTCCGGCTGCCACCCATCCGAAAGTTACAATGGCAACGCCATCGCGATGGCTCAAGTGTGTCTCTTTATCTTTTTTGGTACCGATAAAGCATAAAAAGCCTATGCCAGAAGTGATTAACATAGAGTAAAGAAGGGCCCAGGTACTACCCTCCTTATAAATAAGGGAGACCAGCAGCGGTCCCGCCATCGATACCCCTAAGAAAAAAATCAGGATTCCGATAAATCGAAGGATGAGTTGAGGATGCATTAGAAGTATTCCAGTTTGACGGTTAGAAGTTTCTCCAATTTGGGAACCTCTTTCCGAAGCGTGAAAATGATGAGGCGGTCTTTTGGTTTGATCACACTATCACCAAGGGGGATAATGATCTCATCATTACGGACGATAGCCCCCACCAGCGACCCTTTGGGAAACTTGACCTTGGAAAGGGGAAGGTTCACGAGGTCGGAGCTCTCCAGCGCCTCAGCCTCGATTGCCTCGGCATGTCCTCCCTTTAAGGGGGCTACGGATATGATCTTGCCTTTTCTGATATGTTGGAGTATGGCCCTGATGGCAGAGAGCCTTGGGCTCACGACGGTATCAATGCCGAGGGCCGAGACGAGGGGAATATAACTCAGTTTACTGATACGCGTTATGGTCTTCTTGGCCCCCAGTCCCTTTGCCAGGATCGACATGAGGACATTGCTGTCTTCATCCCCTGTGACAGCCACCATGAAATCGCAATCGCTAATATTTTCCTCCTGGAGCAGGGTTTTATCTGAACCATCTCCGTTGATGACGATGACCCTTTCCAGGGTTTGGGCCAAGCTGGTGCATCGCTGATTATCCTTTTCTATGATCTTCACGTTGATTTTGGTCTTGTCAAAAAAGGTGGCTAAAGCGGTTCCCGTCTCCCCAGCTCCCACAATAATAACCCTTCTCAAGCCTTCATCTTTGATATTGAGCTTGCGGAATACAGCAGGAAGTTCATCCGACCTTACCACAATGTAGGCCATGTCGTTGGCCTCGAGGGTGTCCTCACCGTGGGGGATAATAACTTGCTCTCCGCGCACAATGGCCCCCAAAAGCAGTTTCCCTTCCATGCCCTTGAAGGAGAGAAGCTGGCGACCCACAAATGGGGAGTCGGGCTTGACGGTGACACCAACGAGCTTGACGCGTCCATCCACAAAATCAATGACATCAGAGGCCCCAGGTACCATCATAAGATTTCTAATGGTTTCAACCATCACCGACTCGGGATTGATGATCTGGTCAATACTTAGAAGGTCTTGGCCAAAAAGGTCCTTCTCCTTCAGATACTCTGGATTACGCACTCGTGCAAGCTTCACAATATATGGATTCAGGTGACGGGCTAGCAAGCAAGCAATCAGATTGACCTCATCACTGTCTGTAGCGGCAACCAGCATCTCCGCGTCCTCAATGCCTGAGTCCCTGAGTGTGTCCGGGCTCGTTCCCGAGCCCAGGATGACCTGGACATCCAGGTTCTCAGTGATACGTCCGACTTTTTCCGGATCCTTGTCTATCAAAAAGACGTCCTGGTTTTCTTCAGAGAGCTTCTGTGCAATGTGGAAACCTACCTCGCCAGCACCGACAATGATAATTCTCACTGATCTTTCTCCCAATAATGGTTATGAGCAACCCAAGGTATGCCCCACTAAGTTTTAGGCCTCTTATTTAGAAGAGCCAACCAAAAAAGTCAATATGAATACTTTTCTTCCTCCATCCCTCATCCCGGGCGCAAAGATGATCCCTGGGGTTCACTCGCCTTCGCCAGGACTCGACCTTCGTCGCCGAAGCGGCTACTTCGGCGCAGCAGGTTGCCCTGCCCTGTGGGCGGGGAGCTTCACTTGAAATTATATAGACAACGGGTCTACATGATGGTAAGTATACCCGTTATTCTGATGGGCCAAAGCTTTTAACATGGCCAGGCGGAGTGAGGCGGACGGGTGAGGCGGGCGTGAAAAAAGACCAATCAAATAACCAGCACATTCAGTGGCAAAAATACGCTCAAGGAATCGAACGACAAAAAGATACAGAAAATGGGCATTCACCATAACTCGGAGGAACTCAAAAGATGTGTGGACAGGTTCTCTGATGCGAGGGTGATCGTCGTGGGCGACATCATCATGGATGAATATATCTGGGGTGACGTCTCCCGCATCTCGCCAGAAGCACCTGTCCCTGTGGTAGACATCAAAGAAGAGACAAAAATGCTGGGAGGTGCCGCCAACGTCCTCAGCAACATCGCCTCTCTCGGGGGAAACCCAATTCTCTGCGGGGTAATAGGGGGTGACCAAACGGGACAGGAAATCGTGGAATGGGTGAAAAGGCAGGGCTTGAGGACGGATGGCATTATTACAGAATCCCGCCGTCCAACAAGTGTGAAAACAAGGGTGGTTGCCCACAACCAGCAGGTGGTCCGATTTGACCGCGAGAGCCGGAAGAAGTTGGGGGTCGAAAGTGTAGAAAAGATTCTCGATTTTATCCAACAGATGCAGGATAGCTATGATGCCATAGTCGTGGCCGATTATGGCAAGGGTGTCATATCTGCTGAGCTGATGGAAGGTTTGAGAGGCCTGGTTTTGCAGTCGCGTGCCATCCTCGCCGTGGATCCCAAGATCGGCAATTTTGAGTCTTACCGCTACGTTGATGTGATAACACCCAACCATCATGAGGCTGGTGCGTTCTGCCGAATGGAGATTGTTGATCGAGAAAGCCTTGTGCGGGCTGGGAAGCAGATGCTGAGTGAATTAAATTGCCGTTATGTACTCATCACGCAGGGAAAGGATGGCATGAGCCTGTTTGAAAATAGTGGCGAGATAAGCCATATTCCCACTGTTGCAAGAAAGGTCTATGACGTGACAGGAGCAGGAGATACAGTAATTAGTACGTTCTGTCTCGGATTGGCCTCTGGTTTGGATCCGAAATCCGCTGCACTCATCTCCAATTTTGCAGCTGGTATTGTGGTGGGTGAAGTGGGAACGTCAACCGTGAAGGCAGAAGAGTTAAAGAAGGTTGTCAACAATCGTCTGAAGTCATAAGGAGACGGTCAGGAATATGAATATTTGTGTCGTTGGGGTGGGATATGTGGGCCTTGTGACAGGCACCTGTTTTGCCGAGTTCGGCAATACCGTGGTCTGTGTGGATAATGATGAGAAAAAGATAGATGCTCTCCGGCAAGGTATCATTCCCATCTATGAGCCAGGTCTAGAGGAAATGGTGAAACGGTGTCAATCCGCAGGTCGGCTCCATTTCACCACAGATGTGGCCGATGCGGTGGAGAAGAGCCTGGTCGTATTCATTGCCGTGGGAACGCCTTCCGGTTCAGGTGGTTCAGCCAATCTGGAGTACGTCTATCAGGTGGCTGAAACGATCGGCAAACTGATGAAAGGGTACAAAGTCATAGCCACAAAAAGTACCGTTCCAGTGGGGACAGGAAAAGAGATTAAGGAGATTGTTAAGAAAAACCAGGAGCAGGATATTGCCTTTGACGTGGTCTCCAATCCCGAATTCCTCAGAGAGGGTTCAGCCATGGAGGACTTTATGAGACCAAATCGGGTGGTCATAGGATCTGAAAGTGAGCAGGCCAATGCCATCATGAAAGACCTCTATTCCCCCCTCTACCTCATCGAAACGCCTGTTGTCATTACGAACGTGGAAACCGCGGAGATGATAAAATACGCCTCCAATGCATTTTTGGCCACCAAGATCTCGTTTATTAATGAAATGGCCAATATTTGCGATCTGGTGGGTGCGGATGTGCATCAGGTGGCAAAGGGAATGGGACTTGATAAGAGGATTGGCCCCAAGTTCCTGCACGCAGGACCTGGCTATGGAGGGTCCTGTTTTCCCAAAGATACGAGAGCCATTGCCAAGTTGGCAGAGTCTTTAGGATACCGCTTCAGAATTGTGGAGACGGTCATTAAAGTAAATGAAAGCCAGCATGAACGCATGGTGGAGAAGTTAGAAAGTACCCTGGGTTCGCTGAAGGGGAAACGTTTAGGCGTTTTGGGGTTGACTTTTAAACCCAATACGGACGACATCAGGGAATCTCCTGCCATCAAGATTGTCAGAACCTTCGTCGATAAGGGTGCATCTGTTGTCGCCTTTGATCCGGTCGGTATGGAGGCCGCAAAAGAGGTTTTAGGGGGAGTGGTTTTCGCAAAAGACATGTATGATGTTGCTAAAGATGCTGACGCCCTTGTCCTCATCACGGAATGGAATGTGTTCAGGTTCTTGGATTGGGATAGGGTGAAAGCGCTTCTTCGTTCCCCAACAATTATGGATCTCAGGAACATCTACGATCCGGTCAGAATGAAGGCACGAGGATTTGATTACCACTGCGTGGGCAGGTCTTATGAGTAGTCCGCGTGAAGCAGAAGACGTGAAACTGATCTCCAGCCTCTTCTCACCCCATAAGGAATTGATTGTCAGAATTATCGCCGAACTGGAGCAGATCTTTGGTCCCACGGATTGGATAAGTCCTGAGCTTTTTTTTGATCGTACGAAATATTATGCCAGAGAAATGGGGTGGCCACTGCACCGCCGCTTTGTCTCCTTTGAGCGACTCATTAGGCCACTGAATATTGTCGAGATAAAACTGAGAACAAATAGAATAGAAAATGACCATCTTCAGGATGGAAAGAGGCAAATAAACATTGACCCTGGCTATATATCTCTGGAAAGATTGGTGCTGGTCACCGGAAAAAATTATAGCCATCGTATCTACCTGTCTAAAGGCATTTATGTCGATCTGAGCCTCATCTTTCACAAAGGAAGTTTTGTTCCCCTTCAGTGGACTTACAAAGATTATGCAAGCCCAGAGACCATCGCCTTTTTCAATAACGTGCGGGAAAGGTACAAACGGCAATTGAGGGGAATAGAAGATGAATGATCAATTTCACATTGATCATTCGATACTGGATTCTTGATACTAGATACTGGATGAACAAAATAGCCAAGTTTATACCGATTCTTGATATCTGGCATCCCCGCCCGCCTCGCCTGCCCCGCCCCGTTCCGGGTCGGGACGGGGAAGGCGAAGCCGCCCGTCCTCCGCAGTAGCCTGCTACGGAGGATAGAATGGCGGGCAGGCAGAATCCCGAACGCGATTCGCTTGAGGCAGTAATACGTAGAAGTTTGCCTTAACCCTTAAGTCTCGAAGACATTCGAGACGTTCCTCAAAGCCCAAAGGGCTGCTCCTCAAGGCCTGAAAGGCCGATCCTTTATCTGAAAGGCCAGTTTCGCAGATAGAGTCTCGTCTTGAACCATCTCCCGTAAAGGCCCAGGGGCTCAAAGATCAACACAATGAGGATGGTCACACCGAAGACAACGGGCACCATCTCTCTGTATGCGCTGAAGACCTGAGGGACAAGAATCACGAAGGCAGCCCCCAAGATTGAGCCTTCCACGGAACCGAGCCCTCCAATGATAACCGCCACAAAAAGTTCAATCCCGTGCATGAAGGTGAACATGTTGGGCTCCAGGTATCCGAGCAGAAGCCCATACAGCCCCCCCTGGATTCCGGTGTAGAAGGAACTGATAGCAAAGGAGAGGAGTTTATACCGGGCCAGATTTACCCCTAAGACCTCCGCCGCAATATCATTATCCCGGATGGCAATAAAGGCTCTCCCCATATAAGAAGAAATGATGTTGTAGCTGCCCAACGTAAAAACGAGGGCGATCAGAAAGTTGAAATAGTAATTAAAGGTAACCTTTGATAAGCCAAAGATGGGTTCTAGCTTATGAATGATGAGTCCCATGCGGCCGCCGGACAAGAGCTCTGAGTTGACAAAAATC
>DAOVAK010000563.1 GCA_030671095.1 Deltaproteobacteria bacterium
TTTGAATTGAGGATGTGTCAATATATAGGTTGCCCTTCCTCTGTGTATGAAAGACGCTTGCCGGCATCCCTTAGGGTCTGACGATTTTACTCCAATATTAGAATTCAGAAGGGCTTTTACCAAGAAAATTATCAATATGTCTTTCGATAGAGTTCCAGGATTTCTCCTGGCGTCGCTTTTCTCGGATTAAATCCCGCGCTCCCGCCGACCAGCGCGTCGTTTGATATTTGTTCCACGACCTTATCGAACTTATCCTGAGAAATACCGAGTCCCCTCAGGGGAGGAATCTTAAGACCATCCGCCAATCTCTTGACTGCCTCAACAGCCAAATAAGCGGAATCCATCACGGACAGTCCTTCGGTATTCTCCCCCATGGCTTCGGCAATTTCCGCATATTTCCTCGGATTTCCCCAAATGGTGAACTCCATAACCGTGGGGAGCAGGGCCGCGTTGGCAATGCCGTGCGGAATGTGAAAATAGGCCCCCAGCGGCCTTGCCATTCCGTGGACTAGTGCCACCGAAGAATTGCAAAAGCCCATCCCGGCCTCTAGGGCACCAATCATCATATTGGTTCTGGCTTGAATGTTCGTTCCATCCGCCCATGCTTGGGGAAGATTTTCAGAAATTAATTGGATGGCATGGAGATTTAACGTGTCTGTAATTGTGTGAGCTTTTACCGAAATGTAACCCTCAATGGCATGGGTCAAGGCGTCCATACCTGTGGAGGCGGTAATACTCTGTGGCATTGGCACCGTCAAAAACGGATCAACTAATGCGATCTTGGTTCCAAGATGGGGACTCATAATAAGCATTTTTACATTACGTTCAGAATCTGCGATAACGGCGCTCGGTGTAACCTCACTTCCCGTTCCCGCTGTTGTAGGAATCGCCACATGGGGTATCCCAGGGTTTTTGACCCTATTCATTCCTTCAAAATCTGGCAATCTTCCTGGATTACTAGCCAAAATGGAGATGCCTTTTGCCGTATCCATGCAACTTCCACCCCCAACCGAAATAAGGAGATCACAATTATTTTTCTTGAATACTTTTAACCCCTCTTCCGCATATTCCATAAGGGGCTCTGTCGTTACTTTATCGAATATGACAAAGTCTACTCGGGCATCCGTTAGTGATCTCTTTATTCCATCCAAAAGACCAATTTTATCCAAATTATTGTCTGTCACAATGAGAGCTTTCTTACCAAAATTTACACTATATTCCCCAGTTTTTCGTGAAGCATCGAGCCCATAAACAACAACTGGTGACCTAAACATTGCTGCCATCATTCTTTTCGTTCTCCTTTCAAGAATATGTAAGCAATCAATCGCCAAATACTTATTGGTTTAATCCCTCATCTGATATTACCTCCTTTGTATTCCCTTCATATTATTTCTCCTTACGGAGAGGAGGAGAACTGAACGCGGTTCACGATGGTATTGATGTAGCCAATTTCTCCAGTATCTTCAAGTTGGAGCGATCGGGCTTCAATATTCCCTGCTCGATCTGCTTATCCAGGGAAGCAATCGCCTCGTTTAAAGGCGTCGGGACCTTAGCCTCTTTTCCCTTCCGCACGACAAGACCGTTTAGGAGTTCCACCTCGCTCCTGCGGCCCTTCATGTGGTCCTGGAGGATGCAATTCAACGATTCTTTCCCGATGTGGGAGATGAGGGTCATGAGATTCTTCTTTAGAACCTCGTCCGTGGAGCCGAGGAAGTCCTCCGCGCTCATACCAAAGATGGGTTCTAATCGATATCCCAGGGTTGTGCCCACGTGCATACTTTCTCTACCCAGCTTGATGCAGAGGTCCAAGAGTTGAGGGTTTTGGGTAACTTCCCAGTCCAAGATCCCGAGGACTCCACAAACTGCCATGAACATGCAGTTGACCACCAACTTGGTCCATTTGGCCCCCCATATGTTCGTGGTCACTTCTGTTCTACCTGCCGCACTGAGGATCTCCGCAAGTTTCTGAAGGCGGGGGGTGACCCTGCCGTGGAGCTCACCGAGGGCAAACCATGTGTGGGAATGGTCGGTGTTGCGTTCCACCACGCCTGGTTCGAACATCTTTGCGGACAACTCAACGACGCCGCCTATATCTCGCTCGTAGCCAATGATGGGGGCGATCCACTCGTCATTGAGGCTATTCTGTAACGAGACCAGTACTCCATCCGGCTCCAGATAGGGCTTGATAAACTCCACCATCCAACGGGTATCGTACGACTTTGCCGTAAGAAAGACTATGTCAAACTGCCGCTGCAACGTGCATACCTCACAGAGATGAAGGGCCCGTACCGGTGCATGCAGTTCGTCTCCCGAGCTTGTCATGACAATCCGAAGTCCGTCGGCCTTCATGGCCTCTATGTGAGCTGGCCACTGGTCAATGAGCAGTATATTGTGCCCCGCCTTGGTGAGATCGGCCCCAACACTGCTCCCGATGGAGCCCGTACCCAAGATAGCCATATTGCCCTTCATGTTTCCTCCTCACCTTAATGATTGATCCGCCGAGCAGTTTAGGCTTTAGCCGACAAATCTATTTTACCAGATGCCTGAAGGTACAGATATCGAAGAGTTCTTGGAGGTCCGGCTCATTTTCCATATTCAGGATGATATCTTTCGTGTGTTCAATCTGATCATCAAGAAGGATACCCCTGCAATACCTGCGATAAATATCTACCACCTGGTCCATGGTGAGGGGATACTTGGGCCCCCCATAGGGTTGATCCATGAAACCCGTGAGGGTTTTTCCGTTTTTGAGCTTCAAGTCGAGACGACCCTCTCCCGCGTAGTATCGTTTCGGATACTCCGGATGGTATACGATCTTGACCTTCTTTCTCGCCTCGGCTATG
>DAOVAK010000747.1 GCA_030671095.1 Deltaproteobacteria bacterium
CCATTCGTACTTTTTAAATCCTCAACGAAGACCAAGTTCTCTAATCTGAATAATTTTATGTGTTTTCTGGAAATTGAGCTGTCAAAGATTTGAAGGTCATTTGTTGAGGACCTCCCTACAAAGACAGTGTCTCCACTGAACGCAATGGTTTGGCCTTTCTGGGGACCTTCTATGACATGTAGGTTTGGCATGCAAGATTCCTTCGCACTTAAATTGTACTTACAGAGCTGTATCTTTCAATCGATTTTTACGCTTTTCGTAATACTTTAGGCGTTTGAAACCCCCTGGTCTAAGCGGCATTCTCTGCAAGGGCCAAAAAATTTGCCCGGTGCCCTTAAGTATGGCGCACAAAGCAAGGTAGCTCTGAGGCCTTGTTCTGTCACCATTGAACTTGGCCCGGTCTCTGTTTGGACGGTCTGTGTGCGCAGGCGTCAAGGCAAGGGAGGCCCTTGAGGAAACCATGCAGAGGAGGCACGGTTTTTGGCCCCTCCAGAGAACCCCGCTCAGCCCACCAAGACTTCTTGCACGGCTGTTTCAAAAGGCTAAAATGTTACCTCTTTTCAATTTATTATCAGTAATTTTTCCTTTGTACCACACCATTCTCTTTAATATCAAGATCTTCGGCTGGCGTTATGGTCTGGCAGGGACAGATCACCATTATACCTATCTGGTCAAAATATGCGGATGCCCACACGCATTTACGACAAAGAGAAATGGCTCATTACGCCTCAATCGTCGCTCCTCCGCCCCCCCGCGAGCGGGATTTCGCAAGGCTCAACTTGCATCTCATGCCTTGCTGGTGATCTGGAATACGCCATAACCTGCCGATTTCAGTGTTGATACCTGAATTGGGCGGTGGATTTGAGGGGTTCTTAACGCTTTGATTTTGTGTTACTGTAAATTTTTGGTGACCAACCAAATCGGTTTACCGCGTCCACGAAACTTGGGTCTGTAGATCGGAAAGTCCAGATGAAGCCTTTGGCCTTGGAAGAGAATGAGGTCCTCTTTGGTGCGGATCCCACAGAAGGGATTGTGGCGGTAGAACCTGTGGGAGAGGAGGTGATGCGCCTCTTTATCCGTCAGGGGGACCAGCTGGTGGCAGAGGATGCTCCCTTCAGGCCTTTTCTGCTTGCGGAAGATGAGGATTTGATGGAAGGCTTCAAACGGCCGTATGTCGTGGAACAGCTCGCTGGCAGCAATGATTACCGTTGCCTTGTCCTTTTCCAAAGCTGGGGAGATTGCCGAAAGGCCAAGACATATCTACAGAAACAGACAGGCCAACCCCCCTCTTCTCTCTATGCGCCCTATCTCTTCCTCTCAGACCCTGTCCATCAGTTTCTCCTGCTCACAGGCAAGACCCTTTTCAAGGGGTTGCCCTTCAAGGATCTCCACCGACTGGCCCTGGACATTGAAACAGCCTGCACTCAGGGATACGAATTTCCTAATCCGAGGAGGGAAGAGGATAGGATCATCTCCATTGCCCTTATGGACAATTATGGATATTCAGAGGTCCTCTTTGGTCAGGAGATGGGGGAGAAGGAAATGCTCGTGGCCTTGGGAGAGAGGATCTCTCGCATAGATCCCGATGTACTGGAAGGGCACAACGTCTTCAACTTCGACCTGGAGTATATTGTGGTAAGGGCACGGATGCATCGCGTTGACCTCCAGTGGGGAAGAGATGGCAGCAAACCGCGTATCCGGCGATCACGATTCAACGTGGCAGAGCGCACCATCGATTACACGCGTATGGAGATCTTCGGGCGACATGTGGTCGATACCCTCTTTCTCCTCCAGTATTACGACGTGACGGCCCGGGAACTGGAAAGCTACGGTCTTAAGGCGGCTGCTCAGCATTTTGGATTGGCCCCTGAGAACCGCACCTATATCGAGGCAGACCGTATCCAGTGGTATTATGAACACGAACCTGAAATGCTAAAGAATTACAACCTGGATGATGTGCGGGAGACTCTGGCCCTCTCTG
>DAOVAK010000515.1 GCA_030671095.1 Deltaproteobacteria bacterium
AGAAGAGAATTGCTCAATAGCTCACTGTCAGCTTTATCAGAGGGCAAGAGAAAAAGGGTTCTGGAGCACTATTACTTTGACGTTATAGTTGACGAAACGTGCAATAACTGTTTTGCCTGTGTGGGAATGTGTCCCACTGGAGCGTTAAAGAGTGCTGAAGAAGAGCCTGATACGATGCTCTTTTTCAACAGTTCCCTCTGTAACGGGTGTGGTCTCTGTGAGAGTTTTTGTATGAAAGATGCCATACATTTGAAAAAGGGGTTTTCGGGGGTTTTGCCGTTTCGATTTAACAGTACCCAGGGAGTCTCACCTAGAGTGGATAGCGAGGCTTACAAAGGATGTCATCAGCGAGGAACCGTAATGCAAGGAGGTATCCGTTCACTCTAACGTCATTAACAATCTATCGAAGTAACGTACCAATATGAAATCCCTTGAAGAACTGCTGAAAAAATCCGCTGAGGCCCATGGTGGTCATCTCTGCCCGGGGCAGGTTCTTGGGGTTCGGATGGCGATGAAAGGGTGCGAGCTCATCGGCATCGATGACCTTGAAGCCACTTACGTTCATCGCAAGAAGATAATCGTCTATGTGGAGATCGACCGATGTGCCACCGACGCCATTTCCACCGTAACCGGATGCAAACTGGGCAAGAGGACCATGAAATTCAAGGACTATGGCATTATGGCCGCCACCTTCGTCAACCGGGAAACGGGACGAGCCGTACGCATCAGTGCCAGAGAGGAGGCCAAAACCCTCGCCGCACAATATGCACCGGGATTCGAGGACCGTTATAAAAGAGAGCTCAAAGCATACCAGATCATGCCTGACGAAGAGCTCTTTCAAGCCGAGGAGGTAGCGGTAAATATCCCAATTTATGATCTCCCGGGAAGGCCGAGAAAGAAAGTACAGTGCCAGAGCTGTGGGGAATGGATCAGGGATGGCCGGGAAAGGAGAAAAAACGGAACCATTCTCTGTCGGAATTGTGCAGGTGGGGCCTACTTTCGCCGGGGAGGCTTTTATCCGGAGTTGTGAGACCGATGCCGAATCAGCCCGAAAGGATTAACAACAAAGAACTATCAAATGTGCTGGTGTGTAATTATTGATCCTTTGGGTATGCGGGGATGAAATGTCTTGCCCATGGGCATTTTTATGGATTATCCCTCTATTCTTATTGGGAATTTTGTCCATACTGGGTTTCGGAGTCTTATTTTTGTTGATTTTTGGAGAAATCCGGAAACGCTTAGGCATCGCCCATGAACCAAACTGCTCAGTGAACAGAGCCAAGGGCCTTTAAAGGACCAACCTTTCAACCATTTTTCTCTGGAACTCTCAGGGTGCCTTGGCAGGCGCGGGTGAGCCCATCAAAGGGAGAAAGGTGTCCCGCTGGGCGCCAGTTCTCCTGGTACTATCCGCTCAAGGCATCGCGGACGCGTTGTAATTCAGCTTCAGTATCCCGAACCAGTTCTTCTAAGATGTCTGCAACCGGCATAATTTTGTTGACTAACCCAACCGACTGTCCCGCCATGAGGGAACCGTACGAGACATCCCCATCAATCACGGCCCGGCGCAGGCCATCCATCCAGAATTCTTCAACCTTTTCCTGAGCATCGTTTCGTTGAATGGAGCCCTCATCCAATTGCTGCACCAACTTCAGCTGGAGTCGCCCAAAATCATCAACCCCCTTATTGCGGAGAGCGCGTACCGCGACCACAGGCAAGCGACTGTCAAATTGCGGTGTTGACACAGCGTCTCGTGCATTCGCATGCAATAATTTCCGCTTGAAATCTGGATGTGCGGGACTTTCTTCGGCCACAGCAAACCGCGTTCCCAACTGTACACCTGCAGCCCCCATCAGGAACAAATGCGCACACATCTTTCCCGTAGCGATACCGCCAGCCACGAATACAGGGACTTCGGAAATCTCAAACAGCAACTGCTGGAGGAGGACGGTAAGGGTTATGGGACCCACATGACCGCCGGCTTCCATTCCTTCGAGAATCAGAGCGTCTGCCCCATAACCCAGCATACGACGGGCGATCGAAAGCGTTGATGAAAAACAGAGAATTTTCGCCCCGGATTCCTGCACCAGCTTAATCTCGTTTTCGCGGGGAAAACTCCCAGCAAAAAACAAAAAGGGGAGCTTCATCCGCTGTACCAGTTGGAGTTGCTCCTGATATGCGGGGGCAATCGTGATGAGGTTCACCCCGAAGGCTTTATCAGTCAGTTGGCGTGTTTCTTCCACCTGTTGCTGGAGAATTTCAGGCGGGGTATTGCCGCCGGCCAGACACGCGAACCCACTTGCGTTGCAGACAGTGGCAACGAGTTTGGGGTTGCTGACCCACGTCATTGCCCCACAAATAAATGGGTACTTTACGCCCAGGAATTCACGCCCACGCTTAAAGAAACGATTAGAAAGCTTAATATTCATGTTTCCCCCCACAGTTCTAAATCACCGATTCGCCTATCTTGTAGCACCAAGGCAATCTTTTATAAAACTTTGAACGACCAGGCCAATCCTTTTGAAATAATTTTTTTCTTAACAATTATAATAGAATGGTGGTAAAAATTCTATATTATTTAATGAACCTTTTCTCATATAGATACTATGCAAATATTGGATTCAGAGCCCACGTATTCCATTGGCCTCGCGGCCCGAAAAGCGGGAATCGCCGTACCCACCCTTCGCCTTTACGAAAAAGAGGGGTTCATCGTTCCCTTCAGAACCTCAACCAACCGCCGCCTCTATTCCATAAATGATTTGAGGATCGTGGAAACCGTCCGACAGCTCGTTCAGGCCCGTGGATTAAATTTCGCTGGAATTAGGAGACTTATGTCTTTCCTACCCTGCTGGAAGATAAGAGGCTGTGATCCAGGCCTGTACCGCAATTGTAAGGTTCCTCATATCACTGGCAGCCCCTGCTGGAACAGCGGGAAAGCCGAGTGGCGCAAATGCGATGGGGATTGCCAGTCTTGCCCCGTCTATAAAATGGCATCCCGGATAAGGGAGTTGTCCATCTATGATTTGATGAAGGCGTAATGCCCATGGAATCA
>DAOVAK010000250.1 GCA_030671095.1 Deltaproteobacteria bacterium
CCTGGCCCAGACCCGGCTAAAAGCAGGAGTTTTTTCACCCGCGCTTCCATGTGAGTAGAGTGACAGTAGTTTGTTCCAGTTAGGTCGCGCCAGGGCGGGCCTAAACAAATTCAAATATCGAATGTTCCAATGATCAAAACAAAGCCATAGGAACAAAGTTTCGAGGAGTTGTCGTTTGGGTCATTTGAATTTTGGTCATTTGAGATTGTTTCGAATTTCGGATTTCGTGCTTCGGATTTTGAGGTGTTTCATATGCAAATGAATACCCAGGAATATTTAACCTGACCCGATGTCTAGGTTTTTGATGTTAAGATAAGAAGGCCTTGACTTTTCCGGGTCTTATCCCTATGCAGTTAGCATCATGAAAGAGGTCATTAATTTTCTCTTTGAAGTGGGCATGTTAAAAAAGACCCCCCGAACAGGATACCAGTTCCTCGGGTCCGGGCATGAATCGGTGGCTGATCATTCATTTCGTACGGCCATTATTGGGTATCTCATGTCCCGCCAGGAACCGGGAGCAGACTCGTACAAAACCACCCTCATGTGTCTTTTTCATGACCTCCATGAAGCGAGGACAGGGGATCATAATTATGTGAACAAAAGGTATGTGCGCGTGTATGAAGAGAAGGCTATCCAAGATTTGGCCCGGGAACTGCCTTTTGGTGAGGAGGTTATCTCCCTTACCCGTGAATTCAGTGAAGGAGAATCACTGGAAGCACGCATCTCGAGGGATGCGGATCAGATTGATCTTATTCTCGAGTTAAAGGAACAGCAGGATTTGGGCAACAAATCTGCTGGGGAGTGGTTGTACTACGCCGAAAAAAGACTCCTCACGGATAGCGCAAAGAGGCTGGCCAAAGAGGTCATGAATACAAAATTCTCCGACTGGTGGTTTGAGAAGAAGACGGAGTGGTGGGTAAATGGTCCTGACGAGCCTGAATAATACCTCTCTCTTCCAATCCGGGGCTGTCATGAGGGTCAGCCTGATCCTCTCGTTGTTCCTTCACGCTATTATGATCTTCGCTTTGCAAGAGGCCTTTCCGTTGCATTGGCCCGTCCTGGAGGAACTTCGAACTTACCGGGTGGACCTGATCAGACCCCCCATTGAAGACATGGACCCGGAGGAACTCTCTGCCCCTGACATCTCGCGAACTGAAGAGGAGCCAAAGCCACCGCCTTCATTGGACCAAGATACCATTTCACTGGATACCAAGGATGAAAGATATGTGACCTATGCTAAACTCATCAAAGAGAGGATTGGGTTTCACTGGAAATATCCGCCGGATGCGTTGGAAAGGCTTCTTGAAGGGAAACTGATGGTGGTCTTCAGCCTCGCCAGAAAAGGAGAAGTGATCCAAATAAAACTCATGAAAAATTCCGGGCATGAAATTCTCGATAAGGAAGCCATCCGAGCCATCAGGGCCGCAGCCCCCTTCCCTGCCTTTCCAGGCCATGTCAGAGTAAGCCGCCTCAATATAAAAGCAAGCTTTGATTATCGGCTCACATCCAAGAAGTAAAGAACCCGAGCCTCAGAGGACCCGGCTTTGGGATAATCCTCTAGGGGATGATTTGCAGAATCGGCATTTCTAAATTCGAAATCCGAATATCGAAATCCGAAACAAATTCAAATATCGAATGTTCCAATGATCCAAACAAACCCATATGAACAAAATCCAAAGTTCTTTTGTTTAGGTAATTTGAATTTTGGTCATTTTATATTGTTTCGAATTTCGGATTTCGTGCTTCGGATTTATAGCCGCGTTATTGGCAAAGGCAAAGCCAAGAATTTCTGACCTGGCCCAGAGGACCAGGTTTTTGACTTCGAAATAAATAATAGACATCATTTTCCTTATCTTTAATTAATTAATCCTATCTTGACTAAGCAAATATGGTGATTATCATTTTGTTATCATAACAACGCATTTCTAAAAAAATAAAGAGATGAGAGGGATATGCCGGGTAAAGATTATTATCAAACATTGGGTGTCTCAAAATCAGCCTCTCCTGAGGAAATAAAAAAGACCTATCGTAAGCTGGCCCTCAAATACCACCCCGATCGAAACCAGGGAGATAAAGGGGCCGAGGCCAAATTCAAGGATATCAGTGAGGCCTATGCGGTACTGAGCGATCCGGAGAAGAAAAAGCAGTATGATATGTTCGGCGCGGACGGCTTCCACAAGCGATTTACCCAGGAAGACATCTTCCGAGACTTTGACTTTGGGACTATCTTCAAGGAATTTGGCTTTGGCACCAGAGGAAGGGGCCCAAACTTCTTTAGCCAGATATTTGGCGGCCCGGGGCAGACCCATTATAGGGGTGGAGGACCTTTTGAATCGGCCTATGGGGGTTTTGGAGGGCAACCTCAGGGCATGAGGGGCCAGGATCTGGTCTATGAGCTATCCGTCACATTGGAAGAAGTCGTGACGACCACAGATAAGGTCATCTCTTACCAGGTTGGTGGTCGACCTGAGAAGGTCTCTGTAAAAGTCCCTGCAGGAATCTCAAGCGGGAAAAAGCTGAGGCTCTCAGGGAAAGGTCAGCCCGGCACTTACGGAGGTCCGAACGGAGACCTTTACATTCAGATCAGGGTTATTGATCATCCGCTCTTCCAAAGGGAGCGCGATGATCTCATCCTGAACAGGGAGATCAAGTTCTCAGAGGCCCTTTTGGGTACAGAAATTGAGGTTCCAACCATTGACAAGAAGACATTACGTCTCAAGATACCTGCCGGCACCCAGAGCAACGCCAAATTCAGGCTAAAAGGACATGGCATGCCCCATATGAATCGTGGTGGGCGGGGTGATGCCTATGTCCGGGTCACCATAGCCATACCCAAAAGACCAAATAAAAAACAGAAGACATTAGCTGAGGAGTTGGCAGAAGCGGGGCTGTAGCCCTCTCCATAGGCGAAAATCTTAACGTTTGTGTCAGGCCCGCCCTGGCGTTATTTATGTTGGTCGTTCTGTTGAGGACCTGGTATCTGCCAAACGGAAGTTCCGTAGCTCATGCATTGTGAGCCAGGTCTGGGCCAGGGTTTCGTAACGTCACTATGGTGTAAAGGACAATTGTGATCGTAGAGCGGTTGCGGTTGCGTAGCTCGAATCGGTTAACGGTTAACGTCATACGAAACCAGCAGCACAACCGTAGAACGTTAGACGAAACCAACATCGCTTCACCTCAAGCAATGTGATGTTGATTCCCCCAATTCATCGGTTATAGGCAGAGATTCGCCAGAGATGAACTATCACAATCACCAGGTTTATTCGCCCCGATTAGGACGTCAGTCCGGACCTTGCGGCTCGCGTCTCCTCGGTTTCATAGGGAATCCAGGTATGCCTCCGGAGGGACACACCGAATGAGCCGAAAGCCAACGCGCGTTAACTTGCAAAGCCATATCAAAGTCAAGGTTCTCCCCAGATCCTCAAGAAACCAAATAATAGGTAAAGAGGGTGACCTCTTCAAGGTGAAGTTGACTTCGCCTCCTGTAGAAGGAAAAGCGAACAACGCCCTCATCGAATTCCTCGCCAAGAAGCTCGGAATACCGAAAGCCAATATGGAAATCAAATCGGGTAAGTCTTCCAAGCTAAAATCTATCCTGATTCATGGCCTTACTCTGGAAGAAATCACCCAATCCTTAAACAAATGAATGGCGTACACGCGTGCCTTTTCTACCAAGGCATCCGGACATGTCGGATCTGCAACAGGAATTGCGCGGAGGCATACCTTGAGTATGTGGCACAGGCAATCCCGCAGAACGACGCAGCCTGCCCGCCATCGCGAGCCTGAACTCGCTCAGGCGAGGCGGGCGGGAGATTGCGGCCTCCGGCTCGGAGAGAAAAGGGCCGTTGCCAGATCGGAAATGATCATTGTCTAAATTGCATGTCATGCAACTGCCGGAACCGGCCATTGAGCACCATCAACTCATCCCGAGTCCCAAATTCTACGATTCTCCCTTCCTCAAGCACATAGATTCGATCTGCTTTCATGACTGTACTCAGGCGGTGGGCAACCACCAGGATGGTCAGTCCTCCCCTCAGTCTCTCGATAGCCTCTTGAAGCAACCCCTCACTTTCTGCATCCAGGGCCGAGGCCGCCTCATCCAGCATCAGTATGGAGGGGCCGGTCAGGATTGCCCTTGCAATGGCAATGCGTTGCTTTTGTCCCCCAGACAGGAGGGTCCCCCGATCCCCAACGATGGTGCCGTACTCTTGGGGCTGTTCCACGATAAAATCGTGTGCATGGGCCGCCCTTGCCGCCTCTATGACCTCTTCCATGCCCTTCCCTGGATGACCGTATCTTATGTTATTGGCAATCGTATCGTGGAAGAGGAGAACCTCCTGATTGACAATACTTATTTGCCTACGCAGAGAAGCAATCGTCCCCTCGCGGATATCTATCCCGTCAATGGCGATGCTGCCCTCAGTCACGTCATAGAAACGGGCAACGAGATCCAAGAGCGTACTTTTCCCTGCCCCGGTGGAACCCACAAACGCGACCATCTCTCCCTTCTCGATTCTTAAAGAGACATCCTTGAGAACGGGTATACCCGGCTCATAGGAAAAACTCACATCTTTGAATTCTATGGATTCCTCATGTCTTGGGAGAATCTTAGCCTCGGGCTGGTCCTGTATAGCAGGAATGGTCTTCATTATACCGAAGACCCGTTCCGTGGCGCCTTGAAGGGTGCGAAGCTCAGTATTGACCCTTGCCAGACTCTTGATGGGTGCATAGACCCTGGAGAACGCATAGAGTATGGAGATGAGCTCACCAAGCGAGTGCTGGAAATAGACTTTGCCCACAATAAGGACTCCTGGCAACACGAGAAATACCGTTGAGTCCATCATGGGGCCCACTGCCAAAAACCATCGATTCCAATGCATGACTTTCTTATAGAGCCGATCCGCCAGCTCACGAAATCGGCCAGACTCCACTTCATCCATGCAGAAGCCCTGTACCACCTTGAGGCAGACAAGAGACTCCTGGTAGGATGCCGTGACTTCAGAAATGGCGTCTTGAACCCTGGTGGAATGCTTTTTCACTTTTCTCCCGAGAAATCTTACGAGCCCGATGATCACCGGACCTACAAAAAAGACGAGCAGAGTGAGCCTGTAATTCATGATGAGAAGATATATGAGGAAGGCGAGAGCGGTAAGTGGATGTTGAACCAG
>DAOVAK010000399.1 GCA_030671095.1 Deltaproteobacteria bacterium
ATTAGAAAGGGCAAGACCCCGGTTAATAAACTGTCCCAACCCCCCTGCGCCAATGAAGGCAGAAAGGGTGGCTATACCCACACCCACCACAGCGGCTGTTCGGATACCCGCTACAATGACCGGTGTGGCTAACGGGATACGAACCATCCTGAACTCCTGGTATTCCGTCATACCCATACCTCTGGCGGCTTCCATCACTTCAGGAGGGACCCCCTCGAGCCCGGTCAGCGTGTTGCGAACAATGGGCAGTAGAGCATAGAGGGTGAGAGCAATGATTGCAGGAAGGGCGCCGATCTTCTGTAGCAGAGCCAGAAGAAAGACGAGCATGGCGAGACTGGGAATGGTCTGAAGAATCCCTACGGCGCCCAGGGTAGGTCCCCTCAGCCATGCGGTGCGGAAGACAAGGATTCCAAGTGGCACTCCGATGAAGATGGCCACCAGGGTGGAGCAACCCGTCAATATAAGGTGCTCACCCGTGCGAAGCCAGAGCTCTGGCAAGCGACTGGACACATAGGTGATCAAAGGCTCTGAACCCATCACAGGGTCTCCTTAACCTCAGCCAGTTGTCTGGCGGGCTTGGAGAAGAGATCCCTGACAAATGGGGTGGCAGGGGTGCTGAGGATCTCTTTCTTGGTCCCAATCTGTTCGAGATTGCCTTCATGGAGTATGGCTATGCGGTCACCCATGAGGAGCGCCTCGAAAATATCGTGCGTTACAAAGATAATGGTCTTTTTGAGTTGCTTCTTCAGGGTCAACAATTCGTGCTGGAGTGTTTCGCGTGTCAGGGCATCGAGGGCGCCGAAGGGTTCATCCATGAGAAGGTGGTCAGGATCCGCGGCAAGGGCACGGACTACCCCCACCCTCCGCTGCTGCCCCCCTGAGAGTTCATCCGGAAACCTCTCGGCATAATCCACGGGGAGCAGACCCACAAGGTCTAGGAGTTCCTGCACCCGCTCCCGTCTCTTTTTGGCAGACCACCCGAGAAGAGAGGGCACCAGTCCCGCATTTTGCTCAATGGTCATGTGGGGGAAAAGGCCTATGCCCTGAAAAACGTACCCAATGCGCCTGCGCAACGCCACAGGGTCCTGTTCCATGACATCTTTGCCATCCACCTCGATGGTTCCTTCGGTGAGCTGTATCAAGCGGTTAATCATCTTCAGGGTCGTGGTTTTGCCGCAGCCGGAAGAGCCAAGCAGGACCAAGGTCTCTCCCTCATCCACCTGGAAAGAGAGATCCTTAACCGCATAGGAGAGGCCGCCGTCGAATGATTTGGAAACGTGGGATAGTCGGATCATGACTTTTTATGAGAGGACACAAAAATTATATTGCTGTAGGCTTTTCCCCGTATTAGAATACTTTGATATCACTTTACGGGTTCATCGTGCAAGGAGGCTTTATTTTTCTCTCTTTTTGAGCAGGAAAAAGAGGTTTTTGGAATGGCTGCATATTGACACAAGGTGGGTAAAGGCTTAAATTTCCCCTGCAGCGTAAGTTGAGAGTTTAGCCGAGAAGGTAAATCAGCATGTCTATAAGCAACGAAATCAACTCTAACCAGACGCCTGTCAAGAATAACAAAGACCACGTCAAGGAGATCGTTTGGCTAATCCGAAGACTCATGCAGGGAAGTTACCTCTATAATAAAGAACTCAGCAAGAAATACCAGGTCAGTGCACCTCAGCTCTCCAGTCTCCTTGCTCTCTATGAAAACGGTCCTCTGCCGCCATCTCAGATCGCCAAATATATTATGGTCAATTCCAGTACGGTCACTGGGATTATTGACCGCTTGGAGCAGAAAGGCCTCGTCGAAAGATCAAGAATTTCTCTGGACCGTCGGGTGATTACCGTAACACTGACGGAAAGGGGTCAAGAACTGGCCAAAAATGCGCCTCCTCCCATTCAAGAAAAGATCGTGGATGGCCTGCAAAAGCTCCCCCCCAATGAGATAGAACAGATCGTCCAGGCCCTCACAAAGCTTACCTACATGCTCGACGTCCAAGATTTGGAGGTCGATCAGATCACCTAAGCCCTGCATATCTTTTTTCCAAACACGCCTCCTTTAACCACTGTCATATTTTTAACATATTGATTTTACACACTTATTCAGCTTTAGGCTTTTTCGCCATTCCCCTTGACAAAACAAATTCGTTGAGCTATAAAAGTTTCAGTTGAAATAATCTTTGTTGAAAGTTGTTTAGTGAAATCAATGGGTTATTTCCGTACGGGAATTTTAACCGCATAACAATCACTCCAGCATTAGAAAACCAAAAACAAGACGTGTGAATAGAGAACAATTTGAAAAATCAAAGTCTCTGCTTGGTGAAGAGACGGTGGAGATGCTTCTCCAGGTGCACCAGGATGCCCTCTGGATCCTGGAAAATCTTGGCGTGGGCTGCAAGCAACCAGAGATCCAAGAAGCCTTCCGGAAGCTTGAAGCGGATGGTCTGGCCCTTCAATATGAGGATCGCATTTACGTTACCACTGGCTTGGTGGAAAAGTGTCTTGAGACTGTACCGGGTGTGGAGGAATTTTTTCTCCCCATGAACAGCTTTTTCATCGGTGGAACCGCGCCATATGTCTACGACGACAAAAAAGGCAATGGGGGTCTTCCACCCACATCAGAACATGTGGTCCGGATTGCCCAGATTGCTCAGGAGAACGAGGCGGTGGCCGGCATGGGGAGAGGGGTGAAACTGAAAGACGAAGTGGAGCAGATGAATATCATGGCAGAGCATTGCAGGAAGCCCCTCTATTTTGCTGTGACGTCAGATACTTCACTGGCCAGGGCAAAGGAGATCTATGAGGACCGAAAAGATATCATGATAGTCTTTTGTCTGACGCGTCCCCCTCTGCAGGTCAACGAAAACTTCTCTGAGCACTTTGTGAAGGTGGCCAGGGCGGGTTTGCCGCTTTTCATTTCTGCCATGCCCATGGCCGGTATCAGTGCTCCATATTGTTACAATGGCGTTTTGGCCATGACCCATGCCGAGGTCCTATTTGGCATCTGTGCGACACAGTTGCTTAATCCGGGTGTCACGTGCGTTCACGCCGGATTCCCGACCATCGCCGATCCGAGCATGGACTATAATCCCAACTACGGCCTGGTCAGTCACAATTTTCTGAATATCCTCATGACGCATCTAAACCTCATGCTGGATCTCCCCAGCTTTCAAAGTGCCGCGACCACGCATGAAGAACACCCAACGGAAAGGGCCTACGCGGATGCGAAGATGGGGCAAGCCCTATGTAAGAAGTACGGGTTTCACATGATCCGACACCCCTTTGGCTTTTTGCGTTACCTGATCGATTTTTCTTTCGAAAAACTGGAAAAGGCTATTCGCATTGCAGAGGAGGTTACCCCAAAGGATGCACCGGAAGTGGAGACGCCCACTTACGATGAGAGGGGAATGGAGTCCATCCAGCGGATCGGGCTGGGAAGTTACATGGAAGACCCGCTGACAACGGCCAATCTAGGGAAAATATTTGTCAATTAACATCTAACAGAGGAAGGGGTTAACCCATGGCATTTTTAACAAGCACCAATAAGAGTGAGGGCTCGGTATCTAAACTTGCCATGTTCTTTGCGCTCCTTTTCGTCGCCATCGGGGTACTTCTGGGCGCAGTCTTGGAGCGTCTTGAAACCTTCAGACCGCTTGCGACAAAGGTTCGAACTCTACCCCGGCTTGTCGCCCGACTAAAAGAGAAGATGGCTTAGAATTTTTTCCGGAGATCTCTAAATTCAAAAGAGGAGTAATTTATGTGCGGTATAGCAGGATGCATTGGCATCAGAGACGTGGAAACCGTTGAGCGGATGCTGGACGCCCTCCCTCATAGAGGGCCCAATGACAGGGGCATCCATGTTAA
>DAOVAK010000582.1 GCA_030671095.1 Deltaproteobacteria bacterium
TCCCCAGGAGTCTAGGGAATTCAACCGGGTATATCCATTCTACGAACATTTGAGGCAAGGCCGGTTTACCACGACCCGGTGTAAAGGCTGCGACCACGAAGCCTTCCCCCCCCGGGTCATCTGTCCCAACTGCCTCTCGGAGGATTTGGAATGGATCGACCTGCCCACTACGGGGAGGGTAGAGGTGGTAACGGAGGAAGAGGTCGGTGTCCCCCTGGGATTCGAAAGCCCCTTGATCCACGCCCTTATCGACCTGGGGGGAAAATTGAAGCTCTTCTGCAGGATCGTCCACTGCCAGGTGGGACACCTCAAGGAAGGGGATGAAGTCAAGCTCTATGTCTTTCCCGTTGACCCCGTCCCCATCCAAATGGGGAAGGAAACGGTCCTGAAGGAACGCGTCTACTACGCCTTCGAGCCGGTGAAAAAGTGAAAATCAGGTAAACTGAGAGTGAGGTATTCCTTCGATTGAATAAAAGGGAGATTATCGATACCTCATTTTCCTCCTAATCTCTTCTCGATGCAGCATAATTGACTCATTATTGGGGTCAAGTTCCACTGCCCGCTCAATCGCTCCTTCAGCCTCCCTATACATGCCACGTTTGAAATACAGCCAGGCCAGAAGGTCAAAGGTTTGGGCCGTGGGTCTTAACTCAACCGCTTTTTGCGCCAATTCCAGCGCTTTATCGATATCGATTCCCCGTTCCACGAGGATTCTTGCAAGATCGATGTGAGCCGGGACGAAATCCGGATGGCCTTTGATTACTTCTTCATAAGTTCTCATTGCATCTCCGTACCGATTCATTACGACATATAAGCGGCCCAGATAGTACCGAGCCCACTGGTTCTCGGGATCAATCGAAAGTGCCCGTTGAAAAGCTCCCAAGGCATCGTGCACGTTGCCTTGGATGAGATATATCTTGCCCAGGTTGCTGTAGCCTAGAGGATAGTGGGGATCGATTTTCACCGAATTTATAAATGCCTTTATCGCCTCATCGTATCTGCCAGCCCGTGCATAGAGCCCTCCAAGGTTGTTATGAGCCGCCTTAAAGCACGGGTTATTCTCAATGGCCTTTTCGTAGGCACATATCGCCTTATGGATGTCTCCTTGCATGTCATAGAGCCTACCCAGGTTCTGATAGGCCTTTCCATTGTGGGGATTCAATTCCAAGGCGCGTCTATATTCTTCCTCCGCCCTTTTCCACATTTCCATTTCCGAATAGATAACGCCGAGATTGAAATAGGCCAGAGAGAAATTGGGCTGTATCTCGATACATTTTTGATAGTATTTCTCCGCACTTTCAAGTTTCCCCTGCTTTGAGCAGCACAGACCCGCTCCAAAGAGGCCTTTCACATAGGTAGGTTTTCTTCTGAGAATCTCCTCATAAAGGGGTAAAGCCCTGCCGTACATTTTTTTGTTGAAGTAGTAGTCCGCATCGGAGATCACCGGATCGCCATAAATAGAATCAACGGCCCGCGAGAGAGCAAACTCCGTTCTTGCCGCATTCGAATTACCCAAATGGCTGTATATGAGACCAAGCCCGTAGTGAAGAGAGGCATCATCCGGGCTTAGTTCTAAAGCCTTCTGAAACTCTTCGATCGCCTCTCGATACATCCCTTTTGATCGATAAACGAGGCCCAATTCCCGGTGTCTCCTCACCCTTGCCGCCTTCTGATCGTTCCCTTCAGGGTCCCTCAGGATCTCTTTCAATTCGTCGCCCAGGAACCGATATTCCAATGCCAGGTATCCCCCCCTTACCGAGTAGCAAAGGGACACCACATCAGTTCTCATCGCCTTTTTCTTTAGAGTTTCGACGAACTCTCCAGGCCAGATCGCGGGAACCTCGATCTTCTTTTCAAGATCAGGTGGATCAAAATAATCCACGTCGATATCTAGGACAACGGCCTCCTCGAAACGAGGCAAATCAGACAATTTACATATGGTCAACGGAATACCGTATACCCTCCCCTTAATGACCCCCTTTTCCAACCGGAATGAGCGGAGATCATCTATGGAAAGCTTCGCCAACGTCTCTACCACGTGATACTTCATTTTATCTAAAGCCGATTCTCCAGACAGTAATGAATCCGGCGGAACCCAGTAGAGTTCTTTCACCATGCCCTCCTTAATAGCGGGATAGAGGTAGTTCATGATCCTGAGTGGTTTCAAGGCCCTTTCTTCCGGATGAAGGGGGTTCAGCTGTAACTGTTTTAGTTGCTCCGCCGTTTTCGAGTCGAAAATTCGCCTGAGGTCGGAATCGGAAACCCATTCTAAATCGATATGGCTATCGATGTGAACGATCGTCCGGTGCTTAACCTTTTCGCGTCTCCAGGCGATAAAGGCATCCGAATTATCCTCTGTCAAAAGGGCATCAACCGTTTCGGTACCGATGAGTCTGCCCCGTATCGGATCTGAGGCCAAGCTGAGGGAATGAGTAGCCGCAAAACAGACCACGCCCATGTACAATAGGCAATTTCTCCATAATCTCACCCTATATCCCCCTTCCTCATCACCTCGATGCTCCCAATGTCCAATGGACTGGCATGGAGAAGAAACCGAAAACTTTTCCGAAAACTTTTCCATTGACAAAAGTATGTTACTGATGTATCTATGCCTACCACAGGCATTGCAGTTAGTCAAAGGCCAAAAACAAAATGAACCATTTTTCAAATCCCAAGGCCAGAGCAAAAAAAGGGAGGTTAAAAAAGAAGATTGGCATCATCTTCTTGCTTTTCTCCTTAGTTTCCCCCTCCCTTT
>DAOVAK010000598.1 GCA_030671095.1 Deltaproteobacteria bacterium
TACGCCCATTAACTAATCGCAGAATGTCCCGTTATTACTTAGGAAATCTTTCTCAAAGTCTCAAAGATCAGACCACCGGCAAGGAGCAAAATAGATATCACCTTGCCTCCGGCCCATAGGGCCTACGGCCCGGAGGGAGGAGATTGGCATTGCCGGAGAATCGACTATCCTACTAGAACTTGCTGGTTCAAAAGATTGTGACAACACTTTTGAACGTTACTAAAAGATTGATCTCTTGATTTATTTATGGTAGTATAAGTCTTTGAAACTTTTAGGTTTTAAGGTGAAGAACAAAAAGTCATGACAAAGCTCTACATTCTTGAGGGCCCCAACAAGGGACAATCTTTTGAACTCAAAGGCAAAACGACCTATATTGGTCGGTCCCATGAAAACCACATTCAAATGAAGGACAGATTTGTGTCTCGCAAGCATTTGGAGATATCCAGGAGAGACAGCAAGTTCTTCCTCAAGGACTTGAACAGCGAAAACGGGAGCTTTGTTGATGGCGAACCCATAAAACCTGGCAAAGAATTAGAACTGAAGCAAGGGCTTCCCATCTCCATTGGCATGAGCGTGCTCTGTCTGGGACAAGGGTGCACTGAATATATCCTCGCTTTTCTGGATTCCATCGAACTTTCCAAGGAACTCAGCGAAAAGGTGGGTGAGGCCCAAAAAGACAGGCCCATGACCACGAAACGGAATCTGGAGTTGATCTATAAGGTTTCCCATGTTTTGGGTCAAACATTGGATATCAATGACATGCTGGAAAAGATATTGGAGTATGTCTTCGATCTTCTCAAGAGGATCGATAGGGGAGCCATCATCCTGGTCGATGATGAGACAGGAGAGAAGACGCAGGTCATCATCAGAAATAAGGAAGGTCTGACCGATAACACGATGAGGTATAGCGAGGCCGTGGTGGAGCGCGTCTTAGAGACGAGGAAAGCCGTTATGATCCCTGACGCCCAGGCTGAAGGTGCATCAGGGCTGGCGGACACCCTGGAGCTGATGGAAATCGGTTCGGTCATGTGTGTCCCTCTGATCAGTAAATCAGAGATCAGAGGTGTTATTTATGTGGACTCCCTTCAAAAGCCATACGGATTTCGACGAGAGGACCTTTCTCTCCTTACTGCCCTGAGCAGCCCTGCCGCCATTGCCATAGAGAACGCACTGCTTCATGAGCGTTTAAAAGAAGCGAAGCAGGAGGGGGATAAAAGGTGATGTTCAATCAGGATTGAAAAGGGGTTAGCTTCCAGAGGAGCTAACCCCTTTTTTGTCTTAACCCTTAATGATTCGTGGAATCATCATGTGGTTTTGTGGGCAGATGGATATGGGGTTTTGGTAGCAACAGCCTGCAAAGGCGACGATGTATTTCCTCATGTCTGGGAAAGAGACGATTTCATCCACAAAACCCCTGTTGGCACAGTATATGGGCCTGGAATTATCATAGTATTGTTGTGCCAGTTCATTCATCCTATCGATGACCGGCTCCAGAGGTCGGTCCGAATCCTTCTCCTTGACCAGCCTCCTCGCAAACGAGGCCGCAGCGGCTGTTTCCCCGTGCATCACGTAGATCTCTGTGGTCGGGGTTCCAAGGGTAAATGCATTGTGGTTATTCGCTGTGGGCCCTCCCATGATATAATGGGCCGCTGCAGTTCCCTTCCTGAGCACGATGCATATCATGGGGACATCGGTCTGTTCAATGGAGTATATGAGAGACTGCCCCAGGCCCAGCAGTTCAGCCTTTTCCGCAATATCACCCACATCGATCCCGGTGGTATCCTGAAACCAGACGATGGGAACCCTGTCTCGACCGCATAGAGTGACGAATTCATTCAACTTAATCAATCCCTGGCGGTAGAGCTTTCCCCCAATGCCAGGGTAGGGTGCATATTCTGGATAGTCCTTGCCCAGAAATCCCTGGCGATTGCCTATAAAGCCCATCAGGAAACCATCAATCTTGGCCAGTCCGGTATAGACTTCAGGACCATAATCAGGCCTGAATTCCATGTGCTCACTATTATCGAAAAGCCTACCGAGCATCTCGTCAAAGTTGTAACTCCTCTTCTGGTTAAAGGCGACGATGTGGTTAATGTCATCTCCGGGAAACTTGGGTTCTTTGGGGACATCCACCCTGAAAAAGTGAGGGTCGTAAGCGGGCATCATATCCATATATTTTTTCAGTGCGTCCAGGACATCCTCCTCTGTGTCATAGACCTCTTTGAAAAACCCTGTTTCATTATGGTGGATGGGAACACTACCGGGCGGGACCTGTTTGAAATGGCGCGTGGCTTCAATAATCTGTTCCGCACCCTCCTCATCAAAATACCCTTTAGGGCTCATGCCACTTACAATACCACCGCCTCCAACGGCGATGTTTGCGTCCTTGTGGGCCAAAAGGATGGTGGGGCTAATCCCCTGATATCCGCCACCGGCCGGGTTTGTGCCATATATGCCAGCCAGGATGGGAACACCCAGTTTTTCCAGTTCGGCGTGACGGAAAAAGGTGGTGCCATTTCCTCTTCGATTCGCATAGACCTCTTGCTGTTCCGTCAGTTTCACGCCACTGCAATTGACGATCCACACAAGGGGCACGTGGAGCCTTTTTGCCATGTCCGTAACCCTGAGTTGGTTGTCTGCCTGCCCTGCGATCCAGGCCCCCGCCATCACCTTGTTGTCAAAACCGATCACAAC
>DAOVAK010000347.1 GCA_030671095.1 Deltaproteobacteria bacterium
CCTCTACGGAGTAAGAAGTAAAGCGGGACGCCCTTAAGTTTTTCAGTTTCTATGAATTGAAGTCATAACGTACCGATTGATATGTCCACTTGAGATACCTTCTAGAGATCACAGCCTTACCCAAACCTGCGATATGAGAGTGATACTACAGAAATAATGCCTTTTGAAACCTGGGATATATTGCCAATATCCAATGTTGGCATCAACCTGTGATTTATCGATTTCACCGTACACCTTATACCTTATATTATTTACGCTAAAAAAAGGGGCAGGTGATCTGCCACGAGAAACCCGTTTTGGGTGGGGATAACACGGCCATCTTTGACTCTGATAAAACCGGCGTCTTGTAGTTTTGAGAGGTTTTCAGATGAGAGCGGGTCCGGAGGGATTTCCTTCAGATCAAATCCTTCCCGGGTCCTTGAACCGAAAGAGATGGACTCGAGTCTGAGTTGTTCATCCGTGAGCTTTTCATGCCCTTCAATGGGCGTCCGACCTGATTTCAAGGCCTTGCAATAGACCCTGATGGATCGGACATTCCACCACCGGGTCGAATCTTGGAAGGAATGGGCGGAAGGACCCAGTCCCAGGTAAGGGACATGACGCCAGTATTTCCGATTGTGCCTGGAGGCATATTTCTCTTCACGGGCGAAATTCGAGATCTCGTAATGGATGTACCCATGATCATCAAGGAAGCTTGATGTCGTCATGAAAAAGGCTGTTTCCTCATTTTCCGCCAATGGTTTGATGATGCCATTGTGTTTCCACCGACTAAAGAGGGTCCCCTTCTCAAAGGTCAACTGATAACAGGACAGATGCTCCGGCTGAAAGGAGAGGGCCTTCCCAAGGGTATTCTTCCAGGTGTTTACGGTTTGCCCTGCAAATCCGTAAATGAGATCCATTCCGATGTTATTAAATCCTAAAGATCTCAAGTTTATTAATGCCTTTTCCGCTTCCAGGGCCGTATGGGTTCTCCCCAGGAATGAAAGGGTGAGATCATCGAAGGCTTGAACCCCTAAGCTGATCCGGTTAAAACCGAGGTCCTTGAGGGCAAGGATTTTCTTTTCTGTCAGGTCGCCCGGATTTGCCTCTATGGACATTTCCGTATCCGCTGCAAAATCAAAATGGGCGAGAAGGGTCTCCATGAGTTCTCTTAAGGAATCCACATCCAGACACGTCGGTGTGCCGCCGCCTAAGTATAGGCTGTCGAACCGCTTGAACCGGTCCTTGTAGTGAATGACTTCCTTTTGGAGGGCTTCGAGCCACCCGGCAACAAGAGAGGTCGATGCAATAGAATAAAAACTGCAGTAGGGGCATTTGCTCCGGCAAAAGGGGATATGGAGATAGAGTCCGGGATTTTTGGTATCTGTCATAATATTTAAGTGTTTAATCATGAGTAATCATCTAAAATAAACAGACTTTGCTCTCTATAAAGTTAATTTTATCTGCCAAGTGGCGCAGGGCACAGGGCGTAGGGCACAGGGTAACAAAATACTACCAAATTCATCTGAACCATGCGCCTTGTGCCTGCCGGTTGTGAAAATTAACCTTTACAACCGGGCGCCTTGGGCCTTCTTTGATCGTAGGTCAAAGATCATTTACGCTCTGATTTCAGGACCGCAACAAAAGCATTCTGCGGGATGGTGACCGAGCCGATCATTTTCATGCGCTTTTTCCCCTTTTTCTGTTTTTCGAGAAGCTTGCGTTTTCTCGTGATATCCCCGCCATAGCACTTGGCCGTGACGTCTTTCCTGAATGGGGGGATGGTGGTCCTGGCAATGATGGTCCCGCCTATGGCGCCCTGCACGGCGATCTTAAACATATGCCTCGGGATTTCTTCCTTAAGCCTTTCGCAGGCCTGAAGGGCCCGCAGCCTCGCGCGATCTCGATGGACGATTTGGGAAAGGGCGTCCACCCTTTCCCCATTCAAGAGGATATCCACCTTGGCAAGGTCCCCTTCCCTGTAGTCCAGGAGCTCATAGTCAAAGGATCCATATCCCTGCGTAACGGTCTTGAGGCGATCATAAAAATCGTAAATGACCTCGGCCAGAGGCATATCAAACTTGACTTCGATCCGGCCGGGCGTCGGATAATTGAACCTGCTGTTCACCCCCCGTCGCTCCAGGCACAAGTCTATGACCACACCCATATAACGTTCCGGTATCAGGATGCTCGCCCTGATATAGGGTTCCATGGCCTTCTCTATCGTGACGGGATCCGGATAATAGAGGGGATTGTCCACACTGACGAATTTTCCGTTGGTCAGAGTGAAATGATACTCCACGGTCGGGACGGTCATGATGATGGACTGATCGTATTCCCTCTCGAGGCGTTCCTGGACAATCTCGAGGTGTAAAAGGCCCAGGAAACCGCATCGAAAACCCATCCCGAGGGCTGCGGACGAGTCCTTTTGGAAGACGAGGGCGGCATCGTTCAGCTTGTATTTCTCGAGGGCAGCCGTCAGGGCGAGGTAGTCTTCCGTGGAGATCGGATAGATGGAGGAGAAGACGACCGGTTTCACCTCTTTAAAACCGGGCAAAGGATCAGGGGCCGGATCACTGGCCAGGGTGATCGTGTCCCCGATTCGGGTATCGCCGACCGTCTTGATACCCGCAATGATGTAACCGACCTCTCCCGCCCAGAGCTCATCTTTCGGTTCGCGTGACAGTCGAAAGAGGCCTACCTCTTCAATCTTGTAAGTTGCCCCTGTGGACATGAGTCGCATTCGATCGCCCGGGCGAACACGGCCCGTAAATATTCTGCAACTGACGACGGTTCCCCTGAAAGGATCATAATGGGCATCGAATATAAGCGCTCTTAAAGGACCATCCGAATGTCCGGGGGGCGGAGGGATCTTTTCAATTATGGCCTCGAGGACATCGTCAATCCCGGTCCCCTCCTTGGCCGAGCAGAGGATGGCCTGGTCCGAATCAAGACCCAGATCCGCTTCAATTTCCTCTTTTACCCGGTCTATGTCCGCGGAAGGCAGATCGATTTTGTTGATGACCGGAATGATCTCAAGGTCATGTTCCATGGCCGCGTAAAGGTTGGCCAAGGTCTGGGCCTCTACGCCCTGTGCGGCATCGACCAGAAGAAGGACACCCTCACATGAGGCCAACGCGCGAGACACCTCATAGGAAAAATCTACATGCCCCGGGGTGTCGATCAGATTCAGCTCAAAATCGCGGCCGTCACGGGACACATAGGGCAGGGTCACAGATTGGGTTTTGATGGTGATTCCCCGTTCCCTCTCGATGTCCATCGTGTCCAGGACCTGGTCTCGAAAATCTCTATCGTCCACGAGACCCGCCTTCTGGATCAGACGGTCGGCCAGGGTGGATTTTCCATGGTCAATGTGGGCAATGATGCTGAAGTTGCGGATATTAGACATAAATTGCGTACTAAATGTCACTCAGGTTAAGACTATAAAATTTGGTTCATGCCTCTATGGCTGGTCCAGTGCAAGAACTGGGCTGATGCTGGATCCTGGTATCCGGTTTCTGGATGCAAAAAAGAAGTCATTTCCCTCTCTATTATCACGAAGCAGCTTTGATGAAAAGAGCCCTTCGATCATGTTATCGATCTCCCTTTCAACGCTATCCAGTATCAAGCAACAAGCGATCGGTGTCGCTTGACCCCCTTTGCCTATTGATCCTTACCGCACAATGAGGCGCTTCCAGCCACCGGTCATATGAGGCAAATCTGAAAAGGGGGACGTCCATTTGTAAATCAGTAAATAGCTTCCAGTGAAAAGGGGTCCATAAAATTATAAGTTTCGTATCTATATAGCACCAGCCTCCAATCCTCTTGACTTTAAAAGCGTTTTGTTGTTCATTTAATCAGTCATTTATCCTTTCATCCGTTAACTAGCCTTAGTCCAGTAAACTAGCCTGAGGCTAGTAAAATAGCCAGAGGCTAGCAAGCCTCTAAGCAGGGATAGAGGTCACCCGATGGAGCACCCACTAAAGGCGACACAGAGCGCCGTCGCCTAAACTTGTGCCTACCTATCGCCCGTGCGGGGCATTAAGGGCAGGGGATCCTTCGAACTGGTTGTCAACGGTTAACGGGCTGTTGCTCAAAGCTGCTTTAAGGCGTGATTGTCACCAAAGGGAAGCACACGAATGAGGATTCCAAGCTCAGTATAAGAATCGGTCATGTTAAGCACGGTACCACGTTGAAGAGCCCTAAAGCCTTCATGAGTACA
>DAOVAK010000335.1 GCA_030671095.1 Deltaproteobacteria bacterium
TGCAGGATTTTATAAGGCGCCTCCCGAATGCTCTCGGGAGGCTTAGAAGCCCCCGGGAACCGGGGGCGTTATCTAAAATTTTCCTAGAAGAAAATTTTAGGGGAGTTTTTGCACGGCTGTTTCAAAAGGCTAAAATGTTACAAGGGAAAAAGGAATAGTTAAAGGAGGGAATGCGCATGAAGCTTGAAGGAAAATATACCTACGAGGCCTCTCAACAGGTGGTCTGGGATCTCTTCAACAACCCGAGACACCTTGAGAAGGCTATACCGGGATGTAAAAAACTGGAGGAGCGAGAGCCAGGAAAATATGACGCCATATCGAAGATAGGCATTGCCGCGGTCAAGGGGACGTACCGTGGAAAGTTTGAGGTGCTTGACCCGGAGCCCCCCAACCGGTACCGTCTGATTGGCGAGGGGAATGGAACCCCTGGTTTTATAAAGGGAGAAGGGATTATTGAATTCTCCCAGGAGGGTGAGAGCACCAAGGTTACATACACAGGAGAGGTGCAGGTGGGTGGATTGATAGCAGGCGTTGGACAAAGGCTGATCAGCGGGATTGCCAAGATGATGATAAAAGAGTTTTTCAGGAAAATGAAAAAGGAATTGAAGTCCCTAAAATGAGACAGGAGAGCGGATATGAAACCGAGTGCCTTTGAGTATTTTGCTCCTAACACGGTTGAAGAGGCCGTCGGGCTACTGGAGAAATACGAAGATGAAGCCAAGATCCTTGCTGGCGGTCAGAGCCTGGTGCCCATCATGAACTTCAGGCTCGGCCGGCCGGAGGTCCTCATAGATATCAACGGGATCAAGGATCTGGACTACATCAAAGAGGAAGAAGACTATCTTCTCATCGGTGCCTTGACCCGGGAGAGAGACCTGGAGCTGTCTCCACTGGTGCAAGAGAAATGTCCCATCCTGGTAGAAGCGGTCTCTTTTGTTGGCCATGTTGCCATTCGGAATCGAGGAACCATAGGAGGAAGTCTGGTGCATGCGGATCCCTCTTCGGAACTTCCTGCCGCCATCTGTTGTTTGGACGGAGAGATGAAGGTGGTTGGTCCTTCTGGTGAGAGGACACAGGAGCCTGAAGAATTTTTCCTCACCTATCTGACCACCTCTTTGGAGCCTTCTGAGATCTTGGTGGAGATAAAGATCCCCACAGTTCCCCAGAACACCGGCTGGTCCTTTGTAGAACTGAGCCGTCGTGTTGGCGACTTTGCCGTCGTAGGCGTGGCCACGCTCCTTTTTATGGAAGACGGAGGGATTTGCAAAGAGGCAAGGATCGCTTTGGGAGGCGTTGCTCCCACGCCTATCCGGGCTGAAGAGGCGGAAGAGGTTTTGGCTGGCCAGAAGATCACCGATGCTTTGATAGAGAAGGCAGGGGAAGAGGCTGCGGAGGCCACAGAGACAGAACCCGATTATCACGCCTCTGCCGAATATCGTAAGGAGATGGCGAGGGTATTCGTCCAAAAGGGTCTCCACGAGGCACTGAGCAGGGTCAAGGGGGGTAAATAGAATGACACAACGTCGTCGCATCGTGGTGAAGGTAAATGGCGTGCAGTATGAAAGGGAAGTGGAGGCAAGAAGACTGCTTGTGGATTTCTTGAGAGACGATCTGGAACTCATCGGAACCCACGTGGGATGTGAGCATGGGATCTGTGGGGCCTGTACCATCTTATTTAATGGCAGAGCGGCTCGCTCCTGCCTCATGTTTGCGATTCAGGCGGATGGAGCGGAGGTCATGACCGTTGAAGGTCTTGCAGAAGACGGGAAGTTACATCCCGTGCAGGAGGCATTTCGAGAGCATCACGGCCTTCAGTGCGGATTCTGTACGCCGGGCATGCTTATGACCTCATATGAATTCCTCAACGAGAATTCCGACCCCACAGAAGAAGAGGTCAGGAAGACCATTTCAGGGGTGTTGTGTCGTTGCACAGGATACAAGCAGGTCATTGATTCAGTGATGGCGGCCGCGGCCGGGATGAAAGGGAAATGATCTTTCAACAGCTCATCAACGGTCTTATGTTGGGGACCACCTATTCCCTGGTGGCCATCGGGTACACTCTGATATTCGGGGTGCTGGGGCTTTTGCATTTTGCCCATGGCGAGGTCCTGATGGCGGGTGCCTTTATGGGGTACTGGATCATTATGAAGACTAACCTCCCCCTCTACATAACCCTTCCTCTGGCCATGGTGGCTACAGGCCTGCTGGGGATCATCATCGATCTGCTGGCCATCAGACCCCTCAAAAAGGACTTTCACCTTGCCCCCCTGTTGGCCACTATCGGTGTCACGATCATTTTGCAAAACCTGGCGGTCAAGCTCTTTGGCGGCTACGGAACGCGATTTCCAGATGCCATAGAAGTGGTCCATTACAAGATGGGTCCCATCATGATCAGTTCCATCAATATTCTGATCTTGGGAATCTCCCTCTTTCTCATGGTGGTCCTCTACTTTTTTATTAAGAGGACAAAGACGGGTAAGGCCATGAGGGCCGTTTCTGAAAGCCACCTGACCGCTGGTCTCTTGGGCGTCAATGTGGAATGGGTCGTGCTACTCACCTTTGGGGTTGCATCCGCGCTGGCCGGGGCTGCCGGCGTGATGATCGGTCTGGCCTTCCATGCCATTACCCCTTTCATCGGGCTCACCTTTGCCCTGAAAGGGCTCGTGGTGATGCTCCTTGGCGGGCTGGGGAATGTGGTCGGCGCGATGATTGGGGGACTGATACTGGGGTTAGCAGAGGTGCTGGCCATTGTCATCTTTCCCACGGAGATCAATGTGCAGGATATCTTTTCTTTTGGGATCATGATTATCATTCTCATATTCAAACCTACCGGGCTTTTTGGAACGCGTGTGACCCAGGGTTAAACCCTAATAGAGCTTAACTCAATGAGGAGGTTATCAGTTATTCGTTAACGGTTCATGGTAGATTTCAGAAATTTATACAGAAAGTCACATCTCATCCTTGAAAGAATCACCGGGAGCGGAATGATCTTTTCACGAATAACCAATAACAGATAACGATTAACGCCCAATTGAGGCTTTACGCTCAATTGGGGCTAAGGGAGTCGTTTTGGATTACCTGATTTCGGTATTAATTATCGCCGGCATTAACAGCGTCATGGCCTTAAGCTTTTATCTCCCTTTTATGACGGGGCAGATATCCCTGGGCCAGGCCGGATTCATGTCCATTGGAGCCTATGGGGCAGCGGTCTGTACGGTGAAATTTGGAATCCCGTATGTTCCTGCACTCCTGATAGGTGGCCTATGTGCCGGGATCGTGGGATTTATCTTGGGGTTGCCTGCCCTGCGGATCAAAGGGATCTATCTGCTCCTTTTGACACTGGGGTTTGGTGAGATCGTTCGCGTTGTCCTTATCAACGTGAGTTATGTGGGAGCGGCTGAAGGATTCCCCGGTATCCCCTATCAGGAATACACATTGCACTATGCCTATGGGATGGTGGTTATCCTGATCATCTTTTTTAATCGACTACGAAAGTCCCGCATGGGAAGGGCCATTCAGGCGGTCGGAAGCGACGAAGATGCAGCCGAGGTCCTCGGGGTGAATATCACAGTGACAAAGCTCACCGCCTTCTCTGCCGGGGGCTTTATCGCTGGTATCGGGGGAGGTATTTTTGCCCACTATCAGGAATACATCGAACCCTTCATGTTTGATGTGATGCACGCGGTAGAATTTATTATATTTAGCATCTTTGGAGGGATTCAGATTTTCTGGGGACCCATATTTGGAGCACTTGTCCTCACCCTGGTACCCGAGTTTCTCCGGGTTATTCAGGAGTGGCGAATGGAGTTATATGGGGCCCTTCTCATCATCATGATGATCATTAGACCTCAAGGGGTCATAGGATTGGACACGGTGCATGGGGTAAAAAGGATTTTCGGCAGATCTGCCGCAAAAGATCTTGTATGAATCCCAAAATTATTTCATTCGGAGGCAAAATGATTCTCCAGATCAGGGAGGTGGGGAAATATTTCAACGGGTTTCGTGCCCTCTCCGAGATTACGATGGATGTGGAGGAAAAGAAGATCCACGCCATCATCGGCCCCAACGGGGCGGGAAAGACGACCCTCTTTAACCTGGTCAGCGGGATGAATGACGTGAGTCAGGGAGAGATTCGTTTCAGAGAAATGCCGATCACCGGATTAAAGCCCCACCTAAGGACTAAGCTGGGAATTGGCCGGACCTTTCAGATCGTTCGCCTCTTTGGTCTCATGAGTGTTCTAGAGAACGTGATGTTGGGAAGCCACTGCAAGACT
>DAOVAK010000773.1 GCA_030671095.1 Deltaproteobacteria bacterium
GCGGTTTTGACGCCGTGGTCCCCCCGAGGAAAATGGCAGGTTTGGCAGGTAGGGCCCCTCTTTTTTTTCGGATCCACCCTGTAGACAACGCCGTGCTTTGAAGACCTCCAAATCTCCCATTGGGGATGATTGATCCCGCCATGGCAAGGAAGACAAGCCTCGGGCTTTCTGGCCTCTTCTTTGGCAAAACTGTGGCGGGTATGGCACGAATCGCACTGACCGTCCTCCCGACCGATGGAATGGCAGCCCCCACACCCTTCCTCCGCGTCGATCATCTCCGGAGGAAGTTCAAGGACCTTCTTAAATTTATAAACTGAGGCCCATGCCTGAGCATGCTTCCCCGATTTAAACTGGGCCATCTCAGTAGGGTGGCATTTCTCGCAGAGGCGACCCACCATCAGGCTAGCTCTAACCGCATCCTCGGCAGATTTATGGTGGCTCCCGTGACAATCGATGCATGTCACCCCGTGCTGAGCCATTGGGCTTTCCCTCCAGGATACGACGAGGTTGGGATTGATCTTTTCATGGCAACTGACACAGATTAGATTATCCTCCTTGGCGGATACACTTTGGAGGTTCAAAGGGAGAATGATCAAGATAAGCCCTATCGTATAGATCCAACCACTGTGGCCTCTGCTTTCCATAAAGTCCTCCCATCGCTAATATTCTTGAGACCAATAGGGAAACGGCTTGATTATACCTGAAACTATTCCCTAGTTCAAAATTTTGTTAGAAGTGCCTTCCTTTTTCCCCACGTTATTCCACTGACGGATTCCTGGTGCCCTTCCTTGGAATATCCCGGTGTATGGCACCTTCCGCAGTTATACTGCTTATTCTTCTCTCCGGGATGGTAGTCGGTCCATTTTCCCGTCTCAATATTGTACTGGTTCTTTCACGGAACATCCCGATTGGGTCCCATCATGGTGATGATGTACCCCTTTTTGTCGATGTAGCGGATCTTCCAATTCCGCCCTCCGATGACATTGAGAACTCGGTTGTCCATGATAGAAATCTGCTGGAGTAGTGGGGGGTCCTTCGAGTGTGAGGTAACCCCTGAGCCTTTTGGCCTGAGCTCAGGGTCAAATAATTAGTCGAACGGCTCGGATGCAAAGAGAGGGCGGTCCTTTTTAGAGTATGAAAGGAGTAAAGGATTGGGTATTTTTTTAAGACTCCTTTGCCTGTTTCTTTTCCAATGTCTCCTTGGCCCTGAAAAATCGGAAGACTTTAGAGTTATATAGTTTTACTTGGGAGGCAAGGGTCCAGGGGCCTTTGAATGCCTTTCTTTGCTCTTCTCTCAGCTTTTCCGCCTGCACTCTCAGCTTTTCCTCATCCTCCCCAATGGTGACTATCCCGAGCTTTCCTTCAACATACTCCACGATGGAAACCAGGAAAAGAGTAACTGCTCCTATGCCAAGAATGATGGCCAAGGCAGCTAAGCCAAGGACGAGAAAGATTGTCAAGGCCCACCAAAATACGTTCATGGGTTTCCCCCCCCTTTCAGGGTTCGTAATCAGCCTGTGCGGTTGGCATGATCCAAAATTTTGTTCTATTTCTACAATCAGGAAATGAAATGGTTGGATAACCAGCTATTTGAACTTCTTCTCGCCAGATCTTATGGCGATATCCAGGGTATTCTCCTCATTCGCATAGGGGCATGTATACTTATGGTTATACGCACAAAAGGGATTAGCGGATTTATTGAAGTCGATAATTACCCGATGCTCCCCGATAACTTCAACCTCCAAATACCGCCCATTTTCATAGGTTTCTAAGCCGTTGGTCTTATCCTTGAAGGGAAGGAAGAGATTGGACCTTCCTAGATATCGGTAAATCGTGAGGACGAATTCTCGGTCCCCA
>DAOVAK010000456.1 GCA_030671095.1 Deltaproteobacteria bacterium
TGTTGAGTACCTTTTCACCAAAACAGACAAAGACCACCTTGGTCAGTGTCTCATTCATTTCAAGAAAGTTCTTGGTCTCGCCCAGTGCGATCTCCGTGGCCCTTTCCAGCGGAAAACCATAGGCTCCGGTACTAATAGAGGGAAAGGCCATGGTCTTGACTCCCAAATCTTTTGCCGCCTGGAAACTATTCTTGTAACAACTGGCAAGCAGGTTTTCTTCATTTTTGTTGCCCCCCTTCCACACCGGCCCAACGGTGTGGATGACCCATTTGGCAGGGAGAAGATAACCTTTGCTGACCCGTGCCTCACCGGTGGGACAACCCCCGATCTGCCGTGTTTCCTCAAGGAGTTCAGGACCTGCCGCCTTATGGATGGCCCCATCCACCCCACCGCCCCCCAGAAGGGAGGTGTTGGCCGCATTAACAATGGCATCCACCTGCTGTTTGGTAATATCCTCCTCTACGATCTGCACCCTCTCTTCCATCATACCCCTCCTTTGCTGCCCAAAGGGTTAACTACTTAATTTTCTCACACCTGTTTCAGTATAAATTGATTTTGTCAAAAAGACCCGAACGGGCTATCCCGTTGAATCCCGCGCAGGGATTCGCCCAGCGAAATTTAACACAGCCTGTCTCTTGCTTGAGGAGAACAAAAGCGTAGAGTCCCCTCTCCCCAGGAGGGAGAGGGCTAGGGTGAGGGGGGATCGGCATTGGCGGGGAATCAGGTATACGACTATAACTTTGTGCTTCAAAAGATTGTATCAACAATTTTGAACGCTACCAATCCTTTTTGTACAGTCACGGCCGTTTAAATCGGCTTTGGCGATGAAGCCTATTTTCTCTAGAATCCCAAAAAAGCGTCTTCAGGCTTTGAAAACGTTCTGCGCCCAGAATCTTTCGGACCTCCAGAATGAAGCGGAATCTTTCAGCGGTAAGATTGGCCCGCGCCTGTCCCAGCTTTTTGAACTGTCCTATAACGGCATCTTCATCCAATGTCTCCTTGTCCATAAGGATGCCCAGCTCCAACCGCTCTTTCTCAACAGCGCTTTTGAGGTCGATCATCTTTCGTCGACTCTGAATGAACAGATCGTCCAGCTGTTCTTTTTCTCTTCCATTAAGGTTGAGCTGTTCAGCCACTTGGGGCATGTGCCACCACTTGCCGAGAGGCATTGGTGCTCCCAGGGAATCCATTGGCACAAAGGCCCAAAAAAGCGCCGGCACCACAATAAATATTCCCTTTAGTCTATGAAACATAATACACCTCCATTCTCCTATCAGGGTAAGCGGTTTAAGACGAATAAGAAAAGGATTTTGTCCACAATCGATCAAATTCTGCGGAAGCCAATCAAGAGGAAAGGGTCTGTGTTTGAGGGATGCTGATGAAGGGATGCGAAGAGCATCCCTCTACCTTTCAGACGGAATAGTAGTAATCGAGCCCTAGGTGAGTAATTTGCTGTTCTCCCATGAGATAGCGCAAGGTATTTTTCAGTTTCATCAATTGAATGAAGAGATCGTGCTCAGGATAGAGGTCAGTTCCACATTGTGGACTCTTGAAATAGAAGGAGAGCCACTCCTGTATCCCCATCATTGCAGCCCGCTGGGCCAGATCTGTGAAAAGCACCAGATCTAACACAATGGGTGCGGCCAAGATGCTGTCTCTGCAAAGAAAATTCACTTTAATCTGCATGGGATAACCAAGCCACCCATAGATGTCGATGCAGTCCCAACCCTCTTTATTGTCACCCCGGGGAGGATAATAGTTGATCGCCACTTTATGGTAGAAGTCGCCGTACAGATCGGGATAGACATCGGGTTGAAGGATGGTGTCCAGAACGGAGAGTTTGCTCTGCTCCTTGGTTTTGAAAGAGTCTTTATCGTCCAGCACCAGACCGTCGCGGTTGCCAAGAATATTTGTGGAATACCATCCGGACAGGCCTAGCATGCGTGCTTTCAGTCCCGGCGCCAGAATGGTTTTCATCAGGGTCTGCCCTGTCTTGAAATCCTTGCCAGCGACGGCAGACGGAACCTTGTCTGCCAGCTCCACCATGGCCGGGGTATCCACGGTAAGATTGGGCGCACCGTTTCCACGCCAGCCAAAAACGTGGTGCTTACCGCACCTCCCATTCCCGGAATAAGGACTCCCAATTTGCCCTCTGGCTTCTGGATCTCATCTTTGCGTCTCATGTCAACGTCGATTCTAAGTCATTCTAGTGGAAGGCACCCCCTTGGGCGGGCAAGAAAATGGAGTATATTTTAAATAATGTAAGATGGCAATGGAATTGCAGATTTCTTCCTTCCCAAGGTGAAGATTTTCCTGTTCCCTTCGTAGGAAGATTTTGAGATACGGTCAATCCTTTAATCCGCCAGAAATCCTTAAATAAAACTGACGGATACGCCTTTCAAAGGCCTCTTTGTCCATCCAGGCGTCCTTACTGCCGTCCCACCACCCTATTTGGTCGAAATGATCCGCATCCAGGCGCTCCAGAAGGTATTCATCTCTCCACGTGGCGGATTTGAGGGAGACCAATCCGTCATTCTCTCCCTCCTCCCTCCATATAATTCGGTAAGAATATCTCAAGGGTCTAAATATCCTGTTCAAAGGCTGGACACCCGCTACGGTCTGGTAGAGGACGCCATTGTTCTTTTCAAAATCTCTGGTTATGTCGTTGAATTTTCTGCAACTTTTCCTGGTCAAATCTTTAAATCCTTCCAGATTTAGGCCGAAAGGTCGCAGCATATCCAAAAGAATCCCAAACCTTTTGACCCCCCAATCTGCAAAGGCGGTGCCCAGATGGGGCGTCCCTATGGTGGTGAGGGAAGCCACCTGGTCCTGCATTTGGTAGCTGAAGATCATGTGACGGGCATCGAGGCCACCCATGCTGTGTGCAATGATATGGACTCGCGCCCACCTGGAGAAGTTCTCTGTTACTCTGGTAATCTCTTTCTTCAGGTCTGAAGCGCGCCTTTCCAGATCTGCAGCCCAGCTGACCCTGCTGTGAAAGGCGAGAAACCCGTTTTGCCTGAGGGTGCTCCTTATTTTGCGGAAATAGTGGAAACGGTCATCGTCGCGATTGTCCATGTCTGAAAAAGGCTGGATAAGTTTGTCAAAGGGACAGATTCCGTGGGCCAGAATGATGGGGTAAGTGGTTGGCACAGAAATTCCTTAATATAGCTGAGGTCCATTTGTCAAACCTGAAAATGCGCAGCTCGCCCTCCGGGGCGTAGGACTCACGGGCCGGTCCCAACTTTCTTTACATTTGGAAGATTCTCAGTTAAATCAAAACGATGGAGCGCGAAGGCCCCGCCTCCCTCTCATAAAAGCGACAGCCTTCCTTAACCATGAACGGGCAAAATTGGGCTGGAATTCTCAAGGAAGCATAAGGGTTAATGAGGAT
>DAOVAK010000341.1 GCA_030671095.1 Deltaproteobacteria bacterium
AGCGTCGTCGTATCCCCTCCAAGGCCCATAGGTCCTGATCCGGTCGCATTGATCACCTCTAATAACTCCTTTTCCATCTGAGCGAGTTCGGGATCCGGATTGCTAGAGCCCACGGGTCGCACAATGGCCTTTTTGGCCAGGATGCTTACCAGGTCAGCCGTACCTCCTATTCCCACACCTATAATCCCCGGGGGGCAAGGATTAGCCCCGGACTCAATCACCCTATCCAGGACGAACTTCTTTAGGGCCTTGACGCCATCGGCCGGTATGAACATCTTCATGGCGCTCATATTCTCAGAGCCGGACCCCTTAGGTACCATGAGAATATCCAAATAGTCCGCCTCTTCATCAAACTCCCAATGGATAACCGGCAGGCCCTTTCCCACGCTGGTCTGAGGATTGACCCTCGTAAGCGGGTGGGTGGAACTGCCCCGGAAGGGATGTTCCAGGGTGGCGCGCTCTGCCCCTTTGTCAAGGGCCTTGGCTACCCTAGCACCATCTACCGGAAATTTGCTTCCTATGGTGACCATATAAATGGGTAGGCCTGTGTCCTGACAGATCAAAAGACTCTGCTCCTCAGCAATCTTGAGGTTCTTGAAGATAGTTCTGAAGATCTCCTTGGCCGTTTCATTGGTCTCCCTCTCATAGGCCTTTTCCAAGGCCTCTTTCACATCTGGTGGCAGGTATTTCAATGCCTTTATGTACAGTTCTTTGGCCACGTCTTCCACCAATTGATAGCTAAACTCGGCCATGCTCTCCCTCCTTTCTATTCCATGAAATCTATGTTTTTTAAGGCGTCCTTGCGCACGCTTGCCACATGCTTTCTCATCATGTTTTCAGCAGACGAGGCATCCCCTTTCTCAATGGCGCCCAAAATCTTGTAGTGCTCCTTGACGGTCTGTTTGGCCCTGCCTGGTAAAACCACTGTTCGCAACCTTATCACCTGGAGGTGACTGTTCACAATCTCCATCATGTTCTTGAGCACATCATTTTTGCACGCCTCCAGCAAAAGAGAGTGAAACTCCACGTCAGCAGCAGGGTATTTTAGCAGCATGTCCCCATCGTTCTTCGTGGAACTGATCTTTTTGAGGCAGTTCCTAAGTCGACTAAGGATTCGCTCGTCCATGTTCTCTGTAGCCAGCCTTGCAACCAGTCCCTCTAGTACTTCCCTGACTTGAAGAATGTCCACGACCTTTCCCCTGGATTGTGAGACCACAAATGCGCCTCGCCGGGGGATGATTTCCACGATACCTTCGTGTTCCAAGCGAAGCAGGGTCTCCCGAACAGGTGTACGGCTCACCTGTAATGATTGGGCCAAATCCTCTTCGTTGATTTTCTCGCCCGGTTTAATCCTTCTCAAGATAATCTCTTTCTTGAGAATTTCGTGGATGTGGTCCCTCAGGTTTGGGCGCTCCAGAACCTGCCTAGTGGGCGCATTCTTGGCCATTTTTTATACCTCGCCTTTGCCCTTGTATTTTGTATAATGTATATTGTATGAAATTCCAACGCTGTCAAGAAGAATATTGAAAAGAGATGACCGCAGACCAAATTGGCAGGCATTTCGTTCTGTTTTTCACTTCCGTTCTAAAACGATAAGGACTATAAAGTCGGCCATGCACAGTTCTCAATCTGCCACGCGTCTAATCCTTATCATGTGTATTGCCGAGGTGCTTGGCATGGCGGGCGTTTTTGCTTTTCCTGCCCTCCTTCCCAGATTCCTTCAGGATTGGGGTTTGACCAACACCGAGGCGGGTTGGATCAACGGCATCTACTATGCCGGGTACACACTGGCTGTGCCCGTTCTGGCCAGTCTCACGGACCGGGTAGACGCACGCCGCGTCTATCTTGCCTCCGCCGCAGTTGCTGCATTGGCGGCGCTCGGTTTCGCCCTGTTTGCAGATGGATTCTGGACCGCTTGTGTTTTCCGCGCCCTTGGTGGGCTAGGACTTGCTGGCACCTATATTCCGGGGCTCAAGGTGCTGGTGGACCGTCTGCACGGAACGGCCCAGGCGCGTGCCGTCGCCATCTATACGGCCACTTTCGGCATAGGCACAAGCCTATCCTTCTTTGGCGCTGGTGAACTGGGTGCCCGATTTGGCTGGCGCTGGGCCTTTGCTTTTGCAGCAGCCAGCGCGGTGGTCGCCCTGGTCCTTGCTGGTACCGCAATACGGCCCAAATCTCCTGAATCTAGCGAGGCACCAGACACCCGTCTCCTGGATTTCCGGCCTGTTCTACGTAATCGAAAGGCCATGTCTTACGTCTTGGCTTATGCAGCACATATGTGGGAGCTGTTTGCCATGCGTTCGTGGATAGTGGCATTCCTCGCCTTCAGCATGAGCCTTCAGCCCGCAGAGGAGGGTCACTGGTCTCCTGCCACCGTTGCCGCACTGGCGGCTCTTGTGGCCGTCGGTGCCAACGTGGGCGGCGCAGAACTGGCCATTCGATTCGGCCGCCAACGGATTCTTAGACTGATAATGTGGAGTTCTGCGCTTTTTGCCTTTGGCTTTGGTTTTACGGCGGCACTCCCCTACCCCATTGTTGCAGGGCTATGCGTGCTTTATACCATGTTTGTAACAGCTGATTCCGGTGCCATTCATACGGGTGCCGTGTTAAGTGCAGAACCTGAACGGCGCGGCGCCACCATGGCGATCCAGTCCCTATTGGGTTTCGCGATTGCATCCGTGGCTCCATTGGTGGTGGGGATGGTCTTGGATGCCAGCGGCAGTGGAGGGAGTGTCAAGTCGTGGGGGGCCGCCTTTATCACCATGGGGATCGTTGTGGCGTTGGGCCCGATTGTTTTGGCGCTGCTTGGCCGGAAAACCACCCCCTCGAAGGCCTCCGGCTCGTGAAGCCTACCCTCTCTCCGAGCTGTAGGCTCTACGAGCCGGAAGCCGGCCTGTAGGCCCTACGGGCTGGAAGCGGCCTCGGAGAGGGGAGGGTTGGGGAGGGGGTGGGAGTTGATAAGGTGAAATGGACTTCTCTGCACGTGGAAGAGCGTAGCCAAATTACGTTACTGTCGAGCTACATTTTCAGCTTGACAAGTTATCCATATTGATGATGTTATTCTCATGAATCTATCTCAAAATCCCCTTTAACCAAATGATAAACATTTAAAGTTTATCCTGATTCTTATCTTATAAATGGAGGTTTTTTATGAACGATTTTTTGGAATCGGGTAAGAAGAATCCCATTAAGATTCAAGACAACACCTTTCGAGATGGGCATCAGTCATTATTGGCCACAAGGATGAGAACCGAGGACATGCTTCCCATTGCTGAGAAAATGGACAGCGTCGGTTTCTGGGCCATGGAAGTGTGGGGGGGCGCCACGTTCGATTCTATGCACCGTTTCTTGGCTGAAGATCCCTTCGAGCGCGTTAGGACATTGAAACAGCATATCAAAAAGACGCCTTTTTCCATGTTGTTGAGAGGTCAGAACTTGGTGGGGTATCGGAACTATGCGGATGATGTGGCAAAACTCTTCGTGGATAAGTCCTGTGAAGTGGGCATTGATGTATTCCGTGTCTTTGATGCCTTGAATGATTTCCGTAATTTTCAAACCGTTGTGAAGAGGATCAAAGCAAACGGCAAGCACTTCCAGGGCACCATCTGCTACTCTCTGACCGAGAGGCGGATGGGCGGCGACGTATTCAACCTGGACTATTACCGCAGCAAAGCCAAAGACATCGAGGATATGGGAGCAGACACCCTCTGCCTCAAAGATATGGCCGGGATCATGGCCCCCTTTGATATTGCCAAAATCATCACCGTCCTGAAAAAAGAGCTCAAGATTCCTATCCATCTTCATACCCACTATACCAGTGGCATGGCGTCCATGATCTATCTGGAGGCCATCAAGGCGGGAGTGGACATTATTGACACCTGTCTGGCCCCTTTTGCCTTGAGGACCTCCCAGCCCGCTGTGGAACCCATTGTAGCCACCCTGTATAAAACCACCAGGGATTCGGGGTTTGATCTGAGTCTTCTGCTTGAACTGGGCGATTATATGGAGACCATCGCGCCCAAGTATAGGGACTATCTGGCCAAGCACAAAATGGCGGTCATCGACACGGGCGTTCTGGCCCACCAGGTGCCCGGAGGAATGCTCTCCAACCTGGTGAACCAACTCAAAGAGGCCAAAGCGTTGGATCGGTTGCCCGAGGTGTTCAAAGAGGTGGCCGTTACGCGGAAGGAGCTTGGAACACCTCCCTTGGTAACACCCACGTCCCAGATCGTGGGCGTT
>DAOVAK010000561.1 GCA_030671095.1 Deltaproteobacteria bacterium
TCATTAGGCGTATAATTCATCGTAGAGAACCGCTCAGGCTCCAATCCAAGGACACCCATGAGTCCTTTTATGCGCTCCTCCATTTTTTTTGTCTGCTGGGGGCCTGGGCCATACCGACATTCTTTGTCTTTACAGCCAATAACCATCACCCCTTCCACCCCCTTCTCAAAGGCATAGAGGATTATCGAGGGGTCCACACGTCCCGCACACATGACCTTAATAGGATGGACGGGATATGGAAAAGAGCGCCCTGACTTGCCCAGATCCAAGAGACATCGATAGGGCGCCCAATTGCAGAAAAAGGCCAAAACGGGGCCCTTGTTGTTATCAAAGGAAGACATCTATTACCTTTTCAAAATATTCCTGATCAGATTCGGGCATACCGATAGCCCCTGTAGGACATTCTGCCAAGCAATTTCCGCAACGCGTGCACACCTCGGGGTCAATCCACGAGGCGGCCACGCCTCGTGATATCTCTTCCAAGTGGGCTGCACCCTCGGGGCAGATATCCGCACATCTGCCGCAACCCCGGCAAAGCTCGGGATCCACATAAGCCACAAGATCATCAAAAGAGGCCCTCTTCCGAAAGATTCCCCCTAACCCTTCACTGGCGGCCGCCTTTCCAAGAATTTCTTCGGGGACCTTACGAACCTGAGACCACGATGCCATATAGATACCCGGGATGCTGGTCTCCAAGGTCCCGAATGCCCTCGGTATGCCTTTGTTATGCAGATCCCTTACAAAAGGGTCTCTTCGGTAAGGGATTGTTTTGAATTCGTTCCGTGCCAGAATGAGGATTCCTGCCGCCATCTTCTGATAGGAGGGACTTACCTCAGAGGCCTTGTTCTCCAAGACCAGAGTGAATTCTCCCTTTTGGCCTTCGAGCCGAACTGGCCTGACCGGGCAGATGACATCGATCCCATATTCTTGGAGTTCCAATCGGATTTTCTTCTCCACCTTTTGGTCATCAACCACCGCGACTGAAGGGATCTGCTGCCTGAGGCCTTTGGCCGCCGCAAGCCCGGCTTCCGTTGCACCCAAGATGAGCGCTTGAGGTCTAGGTTCCTTCTTCCTGAGGGACAATTCCCTGTTTTCCCTCAGTTGCCACAGTCCGGATCTGATCAGCCCGGTGGCCAGATCCATTCCCCTCTCTGGATGATCTTTGAAGGGAAGCAAGCAGGTCTCCTTGATGTTGATAAGGGCAATATCTTTTGGATCGTAGCCCTTTTCCCTAAAGAGCCGGTGTTTCAATCTGATCCGCTGGTCGTTGCAGGATTCGCAGACGAAATCCAGATGGCAACAGGTGCAAGAAGCAATCAGGGCCCCATTTAGTTCCTTCTCATGAATTGCCTCTTCAATTCGGCGTCCTTTTTCTGGATGGCAGGCAGAAAGCAAGACCTCCACGTGTGCCACACCTGAAGCTTTTTTAAGGGGGCTTATCATCTGCTCCAGTTGGCCATTCTCGGTTAATGTGCCATTGCAGGAACAGATAAAGACACCAACCCTCATGTCTCCGTCACCAAGGGCAACTCTAGGGGCAGGCTGTAGCTTCACGATTGGAGCCTCTGACAGAGTGTCCATCGCTGCGACGCGTCCAGCCAACATAGCCTTGCCCCAGGAGGCGCTCTTGCCAAAGTGGGGCATGAAAACAAGGTGGGAAGACGCAGGCTTTCTATCCATCTGTGCGCCATCTGCCACAATAATTCGATCAAAATAAAGAGACTCCAGCGTCGAGGTCCTGTCATGGCGAATGGCACCCAGTTCACATGCGTCCTGGCATCGAAGACACTCACTGCAGACCCCACACTGAAGACACCTGGAGGCCTCCTTTAGGGCCTCTTTGACAGAGAAGGGCCCCACAACTTCACCGTTGTCCTTTATCCGCTCAGAGACGGTTCGATGAGGAAGGGGTCTTCGCTTCTGCTTGGGCATCCCTTCCGGAATGGGCTGGTATTCTCCTCGCGAGGACTCAGGTTCATCTTCCATAACGGCCTCCTCGCCAGGTTTGAGGGCACGAATAATTATCTGGGCCCCCCTGCGTCCAGAGGCCATAGCCTCCACCACAGTGGACGGGCCGGATACCATATCGCCAGAAGCGTAAATCCCAGGAATATGCGTTTCTCCGTTTCTCGCAATCTTTATTTGGTCTGAATCTGCTCTCTCCAGATTCCTTTCTTTACCACGCGATAGGTCCGTCTCCTTTTGGAAAAACGAAAAACCAGGGATCTGCCCGATGGCCACAATGGCCGTGTCAGCCTCGATGGTGGTGAGGACCGTCTCATCATACTGGGGATTGAAGACCCCTTTTTTGTCAAATACGGCGGTGCATCGCTTGAATTCTATGGCAGAAAGTCTTCTATCTTTATTGACAAACTGCTTAGGCCCGAGGCCGTTAATGATTTTCACACCCTCTTTGAGGGCTTCTTCTATTTCAAAATGCCATGCAGGCATCTCCCCTCTTTTTTCGAGGCAGACCAGAGAGACTGCTTTTGCTCCTGAGCGAACAGCAGCTCGCGCTGCCTCAACAGCCGCATTACCGCCACCGATAACCACAACCCTTCCTAATGCGCCAGGCTTTGACCCATTCCACAGCCGTTTTAAGAAGGAGACGCATCCATAAACGCGTTCCAGATCCTCGCCGGGTATGTTCAGCGGCAGATCCCTTGAAGCGCCAGTAGCAAGCAATATGGCTTTGAAGCCCTGAGCCTTCAGTTTCTTGAGTTCCTTCAAAGAGTGGATGGGCGTGTTAAGCCTTAAATCAATCCCCAAGTCCAGTATCTCCGCAATCTCCGCTTCAAGGATTTCCCTGGGCAGACGAAAAGGCGCAATGGCCTGCCTCATGAGGCCTCCAGGCTTGTCTT
>DAOVAK010000412.1 GCA_030671095.1 Deltaproteobacteria bacterium
AGGGGACGTCAATAAATAAGTAAATAACTTTCTAATTGATCATGAGTTATTTACTTATTTTTGTTTATGGACGTCCCCATTTTTTATTTGCCACGCCATTCATCCTTGTAGCACGTGACAAGAATGAATGGCGTGGCGAACCGCGGCGAAGCTCGATAGAGCGAAGCCGGGTCGCCTTCGCCAGCGGCTACGCCACGCCGGTGAAGTTGCCCTACCCGGAGCATCGGAGATGCGAAGGGCGGGCATTTACTGAGCAAGCATTATGATTATGTATGAACAAGAATTTTAGCAAAACATAATCATGTTTCAAAATTAGGAACGAAGAAAGTGATAAATCGCCTATCTTTGCGAATACATATCAGGAGAATTTTTTCTGCGATGAGAGGTGTTCCACTATTAGCCATTGTGATCCTCCTTCTTTTTGTATTCTTTGGACTGTTCGGACCTTTCATTTTACCCCATGACCCAAACTACATGGACCTCACGTTAGCGCTGAAACCTCCTTTCTGGGAAGACGGAGGCACAACGTCCTATCTGCTCGGAACCGATGAGCTGGGGAGGGATATCCTGAGCCGCATAATCGGCGGGGCTCGCATATCATTACAGGTGGGTTTTATGGTTGTCGCCTTCGCGGGATCGATAGGAAGCGCCGTTGCCCTTATTTCCGGTTTCATCGGCGGCAAGATTGATATGGCGTTTATGATGCTGACGGATATGTTTCTTGCCTTGCCCTATCTTTTGATTGCCATTGTGCTGGCGGCGGTTCTGGGTCCGAGTAAAAACAACATTATCTTCATATTGGCGTTCCTGGGGTGGGACGGTTATGCCAGGGTGCTGCGATCGGAAGTCCTGCGCATTAAAGAAGCGGATTTCGTAAATCTGGCAAGAGTAGCCGGGTGTGGCTATTTCAGGATCATGTTGAGGGAGATCTTCCCAAACATCGTGAATACCCTTATCATCATGGCCACACTGAGCCTTGGTACCGTCATTATAGCAGAATCATCCATAAGCTACCTGGGACTGGGAGTCCCGCCACCGGAACCGGCCTGGGGCTCCATGGTTTCCGACGGAAGGGCTTATATGTCAACGGCTTATTGGGTCAGCTTATGGCCAGGGTTGGCCATTATGTTGGTTGTGTTGAGCTGCAACCTTTTGGGCGACTGGCTAAGACTCCGTCTGGATCCGAAATTAAGACAGTTGTAACAAAAGGGGACGTCCCCCTTTTCAGAAGAATTGTCACAGACTTGACAGGTAGTGTCTGGCTGCGCTAGAGTCGTCGAGAGGATACCATCGTGAAGAGCGAAAGGGAATGACGGGGATAGGATGAGTATGAGCAAGACCAGCGAAGAAAAGATCGTCCGTACTATCTGTAACAGCCATTGCGGCGGCACCTGTGAAATGAAAGTGCACGTCAGGGATGGCAAGATCACTCGAATTGAGACCGGTGATGAGGGAGAAACGGCACACCGGATGTGCGCGCGGGGTCGTGCCTATCGTCAACGGATTTACGCCCCTGATCGTCTGCTCTATCCTCTTAAGAGGACGGGGTCCAGGGGCGCCGGTGAATTCACCCGGGTATCCTGGGACGAGGCCCTGGAAACCGTCGCCCATGAGCTGAAGCGGGTGAGGGATACTTATGGCAATGCCTCCATTCTTCACTTCTGCTCCATGGCCGATGCCCTTACGCTGCATCATGTCATGGCCTTTCACAGGCTCCTGTGCCAGTTCGGGGGCTATACCGCACCCTGGGGGACCATCTCGAACGAAGGCGACAATTTTGCCGCCGGCATGACGTACGGAACCAGGCCCTCGCCACGCCAAGCTGAAGCATCTATAAAGGAATATATGAATGCCCGGCTTATTATCATGTGGAGCTGGAATCCTGTGACAACCCAGCAGGGCACCGGGGTCTCCCAGGCTCTGGTCCATGCCAAGGAACGGGGTGCCAGGTTCATCTGTGTCGACCCCAGGTACACTGACTCGGCGGCCGTCTTCGCTGACCAGTGGATTCCCATCAGACCCGGAACTGACACGGCCGTCTTCCTGGCGATGGCCTACGTGATAATCAATGAAAATCTGCATGACCGGCACTTTATCGACACCTACACCTTTGGCTTCGATAAATATAAAGATTATGTATTTGGCCTTGAGGATGGGGTTGAGAAGACACCCCAGTGGGCTGAGCCAATCAGTGGCATCCCGGCCGGGACCATCGCTGAATTGGCCCGGGAGTACGGCGGCACCAAACCGGCGGTCCTCGGCACCAGCTTTGCGGCGGGGCGCACCGCCTTTGGCGAACAGTTCCACCGCGGGGCGGCAGCCTTAGAGGCCATTACGGGTAACGTAGCGATCCGGAGTGGTGTTGTTTCAGCTGCCATGGCTTTGTTGCGCAAAGCCCGTATTTCCAGCCCGCCAAACCAGGTGGAAGCGGGGATGCCGCCGCGCTGGAACCGCCTCCCTTACCGTGGCGCGAGTGTGAACTCAAGCGCCAGGGTCAATGTCAACCTGCTTTCGGATGCCATCCTCAAGGGTAAAGACGGAGGCTATCCCGCCGACTATAAGTTCCTCTGGCTGTCCAACACCAACTACCTGAACCAGCTTGGTGAGGTTAACAAGGCGGCGGAAGCCTTTAAAAAGCTGGAATTCGTCCTGGTGACAGAGCAGTTCATGACCTCCTCGGCCAGATTCGCCGACATCGTCTTGCCTGTGTGTACGTTCCTGGAGCGAAATGACCTCTATGCCCCCATGGGTGGGGGTGTCCTCGCACTCGTCAATAAAGCCATAGAACCTTTGGGCGAATCAAAATCCCAGCTTCAAATCTGTGAGGCTCTGGCCTTGAAACTCGGTATTACCGATTACAACGATAGATCAGACGAGGCGTGGGTGAGGTCCTTCATCACGAAACTGTCTGAGGAAGTTGAGTTCCCAGACTACGATGCCCTCAGGAACCAGGGCGTTTACAGGCTCCCCCCTAAAGAACCTGAGGAGAAGGAGCAAAAACCATTTCCTACCCCGTCGGGAAAGATTGAAATCTACTCCCAGTTGGTAGCCGATATGAATCATCCCTTGATACCACCCATTCCCAAGTATATGGAGACCTGGGAAAGCCTGAATGACCCTTTAACCGAGAAATATCCGTTGCAGCTTATCACTCCCCATTTCAAGCGGCGAGCGCACAGCCAGTTCAATAACCTGCCCTGGCTCCGCGAGTTACAGACCCAGACGATCAGCATCAACACCATTGATGCCGAGTCGAGGGGCATCAAGGAGGGGAATATGGTAAGGGTCGTCAACGATCGCGGGGAAATGCGTATTCCGGCCCAGGTTACAGAAAGGATCATGCCCGGGGTGGTCGCCATCCCACAAGGCGCGTGGTACGATCCCGACGAAAATGGTATCGACCGTGGTGGCTGTGCCAATATTTTCACCAAGAACGTGACCTCACCAGCCGGGGCATTTGCCTGCAATACCGCCCTGGTGCAGATAGAAAAGGCATAGTAGACAGGATCAACAGGATTTACATGATTTTTTGTTCTTTTAATCTCAAGTATTGACATTTTATCTATCGCCTAAATTGAGCGATTTCTAACCCTTTAAGCTCGGAAAGGATTAGCAGTACAAAGTTAACGTGACTATCTTTTCCAACCCAGTAGGTGAAATAAATGGTCGTCATGCCCGCGAAGGCGGGCATCCAGAAAACCCATCAGTCCTGGATTCCCGCCTTCGCGGGAATGACAGCATATTACGATTTCCATG